>DNZB01000148.1:0-392 GCA_003506635.1 Parvularcula sp. | reverse complement strand
TTGGTAGCTGAAGACAATGTCGTTAATCAGCTTGTCGTCACCAATCTGATTTCGAGCCGGGACTATGAAGTCATTCTCGCCGAGAACGGGCGCAAGGCGGTCGAGCTCTTCCTGCGTCATCGCCCGGCGGTGATCTTGATGGATCTCTCGATGCCCGACATCGACGGCTACGAGGCGACGCGGCAGATCCGGAAGATCGAGGCCGAGCGCGGCTTCCAGCGTACGCCGATCATCGCCGCGACGGCCCATGTCCTCGAAGCAGACCGCGACCGTTGCCGCCTCGCCGGCATGAACGACTTCATTCCAAAGCCGATTCGCCGGCCGCAGCTCGACCAGACCCTGCAAAAATGGGTCGAGGACGCGATCGCCTGGGGCGATGCGGCGAGCGCCTA
>DNZB01000041.1 GCA_003506635.1 Parvularcula sp. | reverse complement strand
TAATCGTCTCCACCTGGAAGCATTCGATCACGTCGCCGGCTTTGAGGTCTTCGTATTTCGCGAAGCTCATGCCGCATTCCTGGCCTGCGGGCACTTCCTGGACGTCGTCCTTGAAGCGTTTGAGCTGGGAGAGTTCGCCTTCGTGGATCACTGTGTTGTCGCGGATGAGGCGGACCTTCGCACCGCGGCGGACGACGCCTTCGGTGACGCGGCAGCCGGCGACCTTTCCGTGCTTCGAGATCGAGAAGACCTCGAGGATCGTCGCGTTGCCGAGGAAGGTCTCCCTGAGTTCTGGCTTCAGCATGCCGGAGAGCACGGCCTTCACGTCGTCGATGAGGTTGTAGATGATGGAGTAATAACGCAGTTCGACCTTGGTGCGTTCGGCCTCGTTGCGGGCGTCGGCGTTCGCCCGAACGTTGAAGCCGATGACCGGCGCGCCGGATGCGGCGGCGAGGATGACGTCCGATTCCGATATGCCGCCGACGCCGGTGTGAAGGACGCGCACGCGCACTTCATTTGTCGACAGTTTGTCGAGGCTGCCGACGATCGCCTCGATCGAGCCTTGCACGTCGCCCTTAATGACGAGCGGCAATTCCTTGATCTCGGCGTCCTGCAGCTGCGCCATCATCTGTTCGAGCGAGGTGCCCGATGATTTCGCCGAGGCTTTTTCGCGCTTCTTGCGGGCGCGGAAATCGGCGACCTCGCGCGCGCGCGCTTCCGATTCGACGGCGACAAACTGGTCGCCCGGCTCCGGTACGCCGTTAAGGCCTAGAATCTCGACCGGCGTCGCGGGGCCGGCGGTCTGAATGGTCTCGCCCTTGTCGTCGGCGAGCAGACGGACGCGGCCCCATTCGGCGCCGACGACGAGAATGTCGCCGCGCTTCAGCGTGCCGCGCTCGACGAGAAGGGTCGCAACCGGCCCGCGCCCCTTTTCGAGGCGCGCTTCGACGACGGCGCCTTCGGCCGGGCGATCAGCGTTCGCCTTGAGGTCGAGAATTTCCGCCTGCAGCAGAATTGCGTCAAGCAGCCCGTCGAGATTGATCTTCTTGAGGGCGGAGACTTCGACGTCCTGCACCTCGCCGCCGAGGCCTTCGACCTGCAGTTCGTATTGCAGAAGGTCGGTGCGGACCTTTTGCGCGTTGGCGCTCGGCTTGTCGATCTTGTTGATGGCGACGATGATCGGCACGCCCGCGGCTTTGGCGTGATTAATCGCCTCGACCGTCTGCGGCATGATGGAGTCGTCGGCCGCGACGACGAGGATGACGATATCCGTCACTTTCGCGCCGCGCGCGCGCATCTGCGTGAAGGCGGCGTGGCCCGGCGTGTCGAGGAAGGTGATCTTGCGCCCGTCTTTGACCGTCACCTGATAGGCGCCGATGTGCTGGGTGATGCCGCCCGCTTCGCCCGCGACGACGTTGGTCTTGCGCAGCGCGTCAAGGAGCGATGTCTTGCCGTGATCGACATGGCCCATGATGGTCACGACCGGGGGGCGCGATTGCAACGCGCCCGCCTCGTCGGCGCCGCCGGAAAGCCCCTCCTCGACATCGGCCTCGGCGACGCGTTTCACGCTGTGGCCGAGATCGGTGACGATGAGTTCGGCGGTATCGGCGTCGAGCACCGAGTTCGCCGTCACCATCTGCCCCTGTTTCATCAGTTCACGGATAAGGTCGACCGCGCGCATCGCCATGCGCTGGGCGAGGTCTTGAACGGTGATGGTTTCAGGCACGACGACTTCGCGCACGATCGCCAGATTGCCGGCGCCCCGCTGCTGGCGGGCGAGTTTTTCGCGTTCGCGCGCCCGCTTTACCGACGCGAGCGAGCGCTGGCGGTCGTCGTCGTCGAGCGCGTTGGCGATCGTCAGACGGCCGGCGCGCCGGCGCGGCGCTTCCTTGCCTTCGGCGTCGCGGTCGCCTTTTTCGTTGAGCGGCTTGCGCTTCGTCTTGAGGCGTCCGCCGAGTTTTGCGAGCGGGTTGTCGATTTCCTCCGGCGCCGGCGACGGCCTGACCTCGGGCGTTTGTTGCTTGCCTTTGCTGTCTCGCAGCGCGGCGCGGCGCTTCTTCTCTTCTTCTTCCTCTTCGAGGGCGCGACGGGCGCGCTCCTCCGCCTTGCGGCGTTCGGCGATGTCTTTTTCGCGGCGCGCTTCTTCCTCGGCGAGGCGCTTGCGCTCCGCGTCTAGGCGCTGGCGCTCGTCAGCCTCGCGGGCCTCGCGGTCCTTGCGATCGGCCTCGTCGCGCTTCCTGCGGATTTCCTCGTCCTGACGCGCCTTCACGAGGGCGGCGGCGCGCGCGGCCTTTTCCTCATCGGAAAGCGTCCTGAGGACATTCGGCGGCGCCATTTTCGGCGGTTCAGCCGATTTCGTTTCGGCGGGCCGTGTCACAGCCTTTTCGATCACCGGCGCGGGTGCGGGCGCAGGCTCTTCTTTCTTGACGCCGATGACGCGGCTCTTCTTCGTCTCGACGACGACAGTCTTCGAGCGGCCGTGGCTGAAGCTCTGTTTCACGGCGCCTGTCTCGGTGCGCCGCAAGGACAGCGGGCGGCGCGCGCCGGCTTTGGCGTCAGCGTCAGTTTTTGTTTCGACGTCGTCGGTCATTCATTCTCCGTTCCCGGACGCATCACGCGCGCCGGACTTTCAGAAACAACGCCAGGGTCCCGGAAAGCGGCCTTGGACATAACGCCCAAAGCGGCTCCGGTCCATGGCCGGAAAGGCAATTCTTCGCCACGGCCGCCGCGCCTCAGGGCGCGGCTTCCGCGGACGTTTCGTCGGTCTCAAACAGGCCTGGCCTGAAGCCTTCCAGTTTCCTTGCCTCAGTCAGAAATCGCGCCGCCGCAGCGCCCTTGATGATCGCGGCGTGAATGACGCCCGGCTTGCCGAGCGCCGTTGAGAGAACCGGTGACGGGAACCCGACGAGGCGCGGCAGTCCGCGCGCGATACGCCGCAGCTTTCCTTGTCCGTCAGCACCTGCGTCTGCGGCGGCGATCAACACCGCGACATTGCCTTTGGTCAGCGCGCCCCTCACCTGATCGAAACCGACGACCGCCTCGCCTGTGCGGCGCGCAAGACCAAGGGCGTTTAGCGTCCGGCGCTCAAGCCCGGCTTCAACGGTCGCCGCGAGCCCTTGCGGCGCCGTCGCCGCGCGCTTGAAGGCGCGGGCGAAAAGCCCTTTTGAGATCGCTTTTTCAAGGCTTCCGCGGTCCGCGCTGACCCAGGCGCCGCGCCCGCCGAGCTTGGCCCCGAGGTCGGGGGTCACGGCGCCGTCGGGCGACAGGCAAAAGCGGATCAGCCCGGCGGGAGGATTTTCCCCTCCGCCGGCGATGCAGGTTCTGAGGTTCCCCTCAGACGCGTCATCGCGCGCGTGCGCCAGCGAGGGCCTCCTTTTCCGCGGCGGCTTGCGCTTCGGCGGCGAGCGCGGCTTCGCGCGCCTGCGCCTCGGCTTTGGCCTTCGCGATGTCTTCTTCGGTCACCCAGCCCGCGGCGATGCGAGCGCGCATGATCAGCGCTTCGGCGTCCTCCGCGCTGATCTTGTAGCTCTCAAGGATGCCGTCATAGTGCTTCTTCTCGCCCTCGACGCGCTCGGTCCACCCGGTGAGGTCGTCCGTCGCGCAGCCCGCGAGATCCTCCATCGACTTTACGCCGTTTTCGCCGAGCGTGACGACCATCTTCAAGTCGAGGCATTCAAGGCCGACAAGCGCATCCTCGACGCCCAATTCCTTGCGGCGCTCGTCAAGCTTCTTGCGTTCGGCTTCAAGCCAGTCATTGGCGCGCGCCTGCAATTCAGAGGCGGTCTCTTCGTCGAGGCCCTCGATGTCGGTCAGGTCGTCAAGCGGGACGAGCGCCAGTTCTTCTATCTTGGCGAAGCCTTCGGAGACGAGGAGGCCCGCCATCATGTCGTCGACGTCGAGCGCCTGCATGAAAAGTTCCGTGCTCTGACGGAATTCCTCCTGACGCTTGGCGCTTTCCTCCGCCTCGGTCATGATGTCGATATCAAGCCCGGTCAGCTGCGCGGCGAGGCGGACGTTCTGCCCGCGCCGGCCGATCGCCAGCGACAACTGCTCCTCCGGCACCACGACTTCGATGCGGTCGAGCTCCTCGTCAAGGATGACTTTCGAAACCTCCGCGGGCGCGAGCGCGTTGACGACGAAGGTCGCGGGATCAGGAGACCACGGCACGATGTCGATCTTCTCGCCGCCAAGCTCGTTGACGACGGCTTGAACGCGGCTGCCGCGCATGCCGACGCAGGCGCCGACGGGATCGATCGAGCTGTCGTTCGACATCACGCCGATCTTCGCCCGGCTTCCCGGGTCGCGGGCGACCGCCTTGATCTCGATGACGCCGTCATAGACCTCCGGCACCTCCTGCTCGAACAGCTTCGCCATGAATTTCGGGTGCGAGCGCGACAGGAAAATCTGCGGCCCGCGCGTTTCGCGGCGGACGTCCATGATGAAGGAACGCAGGCGATCGCCCGCGCGGTAATTCTCGCGCGGCAATTGCTGGTCGCGGCGCAAGACCGCCTCGGCGCGGCCGAGGTCGACGATAACATGGCCGTACTCGACCCGCTTGATGATGCCGTTGATGATTTCGTTCACGCGGTCCTTGTAGTCCGCATATTGACGGTCCCGCTCGGCGTCGCGCACCTTCTGGGTGATGACCTGCTTGGCCGACATCGCGGCGACGCGGCCGAAATCGATCGGCGGCAGGGGTTCTGAAATGAACGCGCCGATCTCGGCTTCCGGGTTCTTCGCCTGCGCTTCTTTCAGCGTGATCTGCGTCGCGTCGTTCTCGATCGCCTCGACGACTTCGAGAAGGCGCCAGAGGCGCGTTTCGCCCGTCTGAGGATTGATCTCGGCTTTGACGAGCGTCTCGTGCCCGTAGCGCGAGCGCGCGGCGCGGCCGAGCGCGTCCTCCATCGCCTCGATGACGAGCGCGCGGTCGATCGATTTTTCACGCGCGACGGCGTCGGCGATCTGGATAAGCTCGAGCTTGTTCGCGCTGACGGCGTTCATGGCTGGTCTCCGTGAGTAAGGTCGGCGGGTTCTTGTTGCGGGTTCTTGAGCGCCGCTTTCGCGGCCTTAAGGCTTTCGCGGATCAGTTCGTCGGACAGCACGAGCTTGGCCGACAAGATCCAGGCGTAGGGGATCAGCGCGGTCTCGGTCTCGCCCTCGATGTCGAGCGCGATGTTGTCGCCGTCAACGCCGGCGAGGACGCCTTTGAATTTCTTGCGCCCCTCGATCATGCGATCAAGGTCGATCCGCGCCTCGTAACCTTGCCAGTCGTGAAAGTCCTTAAGGCGCGTCAGCGGCCGGTCGATGCCGGGCGAGGAAACCTCAAGGCGATAGGCGCCGGGGATAGGATCGGCCTCTTCAAGAACAGGCGACAGCGCGCGCGAAAGGCTCGCGCAATCCTCCGCCGACATCGTGTGGTCGGGGCGCTCCGCCATGATCTGCAACGTCTTCATCTCCGCGCCCGTCAGCTTGACGCGCACAAGCTCGAAACCGCCCGCCGCGACGACGGGGGCAACGAGTTTTTCAATGCGATCCGACAGGGCCGACAAAGACTGCTTCCGGGAACAAAAAAGCGGGCCCCGTCGGAGCCCGCTTTCGATAAATCGATAGCGTTTGACCGGCCCTATAGGGCGCCGGGGCGGATTTGTCACGCCCCCCGGCGAAAATGCCCTGACGCAAGCGCGCCGGTCTTTCGGGGGCTTTGGCAAAGCGGCCGGGGCCGGTTAATACTGGACTGAATGGGGTGTCGAGGGGCCCCTGCCGCAAGGCATCGGTCGCAAAAGGGGTTAAAGGGGATTTCTATGTTGGGTCGTCTTCTGGCGCTCGTTGCGGGCGCGGCGTTGGCTGTCGGCGCGAGCCAGGCCCCCGCTTTCACCGATCAATATGTGCAAAATCTCACCGGCCGGGTCGACGAACTCCGCCCGCTGGTCGAGGAATTTGACAACAAGGTCGGCGAATATGGCTATACGCGCGCCTCGGCGATGGCGGAATGCCAGGTCGCGACCGGTCTTCTTGATGCGCTTTGCTCGACTTATGAATCAGCGGTCGCGCGCTATGAACTGCTCTCCGGCCACCTTGCGGAACTGAACGCCGCCAATATCTGGATGAAGCCGATCGTCCTTGCGCGCACCTACCAGAAGGACATCGCCGAGAGCGTTTACTCCGTCTATGAGCCGGCGGTGCCGGCGACGCCGGTCGGCCTCACCTACGCTGGCGGCGGCTTTTTCGGCGGCTGGCTCGTGCTGACGCTGATCTTCGGGATATTGGGCGGGCTGGTCGGCGGCGGACGGCGCTACGCTTAGGGCCCGAGCTTTCGGTCTTCGCCGAAAATCGCGTTGAGCGTTCGAACAGATTCGTCTGAAAGCCGCGGCCTATCGCGCATTTGAAGTCTGGCTTTCACGAGGTCGCGAAGGCCGCGCGGGGCCAGCGTGCGGCGAAGGGCGGTCGCGACCGGATTGTCGACGATCAATGATTTCAGCGGAAAGGTGCGGATGCGCTCGGCGGAGACGTTTTGCGCTTCAAGATCGCCCCGCCATGCGACGTCGCCTTCCGCGCCGAGAAAGGCGGCGATGCGTTTCAGCGTCGCGTCCGGTTCCGCGGTCATGGCTTCGAATTCGACGTGCAGAATGCGCTCGCGCCCGCAGCGCTCGATGTAAGGCGCCAGCTGATAGCCGTAGCGGCTGTAGGCGATCAGCTCCGGATGCTTTTCGATCGCCTCGTCGATACCGCAGGTGATGCGCCCCTCCGTCCATTCGTGAATGTACTGTGAGATTAGGCGTTCGACCGGATCGCGCGTCACATAGATGAATTTCGCCTGCGGGACGAGGGCGGTGAGGCGCTCGACAGTATCGGGATAGGTCGGCAGCTTCGTGTAATGCGTCGAGCTCTCGCCCTTGATGGCGCCCGGCGGCGCCTTCGCGAAAAGGCCCCGATACCACGCTTCGCCTTTTGCGTGGATCTCGTCGTTCGAGAAGAAGTTGGGCTCCTTCGGCTCCGACATGAAAAATTGCGCCTGCGCCGCCAATTGCGCGTGCAGGGTGGAGGTGCCGCATTTCATCGCGCCGATGATGACGAAGTCTGGAAGGCTCATTCCGGCGCCCTCCGGTCGCCTAAGGGATCGCGCCAGTTGATCCATTGATCCTTACCCTGATTTTCGCAAAGGAGCGGCGCGGGCTTGCCGAAGAGCGCGCGCAGATGCGCGATCCCGCGCCCTAGGGTCCACATGACGTTCGCGGCGGTCGGGCCGATCGGCCCACACCATTTCCGGAAATAGCGCGTGCGCGCAGCGTAGTAATAGTCGGGCGGACGCTTCTTCGCCTTCATCAGCGCTTTGACGGGCGCCGTGCCGCCGCGCAGATGGACGACGCGGGCCGTCGGCTCATAGACGACGCGGAAACCCGCCCGGCGAACGCGCGCGCAATAGTCAGCGTCCTCAAAATACATGAAGTAGCCTTCATCCATCGACCCCGCGGCGGCGAGCGCTTCGCGGCGGAGCAGGACGCAGGCGAAACTAACCCATTGGGCTTCGCAGCGGGCTTCCGACAACGGCGCCGGGACAACGGCGAAGCGGAAGAGAGCGTCGAGCGGCCCCGTTTGCGCGGCGCTTAAAAACTCCGACAGCGGCGAATGAAAGCGGAAGCAGGATATCTGCGCCGTTCCGTCCGGATCTTCGAGGCGCGGCGCGGCGATCCCGGCGTCCTTCTCCTCAGCCGCCGTATCGAGAAGCCGCGCGACCGCGCCCGGCCGCACGACCGCGTCCGAGTTGATGAGGAGATAAAAGGGCGCGTCGAGCGCCGCCATCCCCTGATTATTGCCGCCCGAAAAGCCGGAATTCGTCTTTGACCGGATGAGGTGAACGCGCCGCTTCCACGGCTCGGCGCCGGCGAGCCAGCGCTCGATCTCCTCCGCCGACCCGTCATTCGAGAAATTATCGACGATCGCGACGCGCGCATCGAGCGCTTCAAGATCGGG
>DNZB01000023.1 GCA_003506635.1 Parvularcula sp. | reverse complement strand
CGCCGAGCTTGCCGAGCAGCTCGGCGGCGCGGCTCATCGTCGGCCAGTCGGAGCGCGAGCCCATGATGATGCTGACGGACGGCGCGGCCGCTTCAGCGGCGCTTTTGCTCTTCGCTCTCGGCAAGGGCGGCTCCCTGAAAAGCGCCGATTAGCGTAAATTGGCGCCGGGGGGCAAACGCCCGCCACGCGTTCAGGCGATGATATCCGGCGTCAGCTGATCCTTGAGGCGCTGGATCATGTCTTTCAGTTGCAGCTTTTTCTTTTTCAGCCGGGCGATCGAGATCGTGTCGTGGCTCGCCGAGTCGCCAAGCGCCTTGATCGCCGCGTCAAGGTCGCTGTGCTCCTGCATCAAAAGCGCAAGGCGAACAGGAAGCGCGTCTTCATTGGCGCCTTTAAAGGCGCTTTCCCGCGCCTCGAAGAGATGCGCGGCGTCGACGAGCCTTTGCGGGACTTCCGCGCCGTCTTCGCCGTTGGAGCCGTCCTTGACCATGGGGAATGCGTCAGCCTTCAACGCTGGAATCGACGGTCAGCCGGATAACCTCTTCCAGCAAGGAAATCGAGAAGCCCGGGCTTTGCGCCGCTCGCGCCGCGCGGGCGTAAGCGGCAAGGGTCCGGCGCGCGCGTCCCGCACGGTCCGCGTCATGGGAGGGGAGGAGCGCGCCCTGGCTGAACGCGTCGAGCCGCGCCAGCAGCGCCCGTTCGGCGGCAAGCTCGGCCGCCTTGACCTCCGCGCGCAAGTGTTCAGCGGCGATCCCGGCGACGCCTGATTTCAGCGCGCGCCGGACGGCGCGCAGCGGCGCAACGACGGCGCTGTCCCACTCGGCGGTGATCGCCATTGCGGTCTTCAGCGCCGCGCCGTCGGGCTCTGCGTGGTGGGCGCCGGCCCAGGCGCACCACAGGATGAGATTGACGTTGAGGCCATGCGCGTCCTGCAAGGTGAGCAGCGTGCGCTGGGCGCCCGGGCGGGCGTAAACGCCGGATGACCAGTCCCAAAGGGACGGCGCTGTCACCGTCGCGCTCCTTTTTCGAGGTCTTCGCCCCAGCGGCGGGTGAGGGGGCTATCGATCCCGACAAGATCAAGCACGCGCCCGACCGACTGATCGACAAGTTCGCTGACGCTCGCCGGCTCGATATAGAATGAAGGCAGCGGCGGCGCGATGATCGCGCCCATTTCGGTCAGCGCCGTCATCGTCCGCAGATGTCCGAGATGAAAGGGCGTCTCGCGCACCATGAGGACGAGGCGACGGCGTTCCTTCAGCATCACGTCGGCGGCGCGGCTGATCAGCGTCGCGGTGACGCCGGTCGCGATCTCAGACATCGTCTTGATGGAGCAGGGCGCGACGATCATCGCTTCGGCGCGGAACGAGCCCGACGCTATCGCCGCGCCGATATCGCCCGGCGCGTAGCGCACGGCGGCGAGGGGCTCAAGGTCGCCGGCGCCGATCCCAAGCTCATAACGCAGCGTGATCTCAGCCGCCTTGCTGACGATCAGATGCGTCTCGGCGCCCGCCTCCTTGAGCGCCTCAAGGCAGCGCTTACCGTAAATGACGCCTGAGGCGCCAGTGACGGCGACGACGATCCGCGGCGATGGTTTCACAAGCGAACTCAATTGGTTGAAGGACTTCTTTAACGTCAATATCAAGTCTGATCAAAGGCGGCGCGTTAACCCTCTTTGCCGTCCGGATTCGGTCGACAACCCCGCGTTTTGGTGATGTAGTGCCGGGGTCTGAAGCCTAACCAAGGAGGTTAGATTATGGCGCTTAAGGCACACTTGCAGTCCCTGAGCACGCGGCACCAAGAACTTGAATCGCTTCTCTCCACCGAAATGAAGCATCCGCAACCGGACGATACGCGAGTGATCGAGCTTAAGCGGCTAAAGCTCCGAATTAAGGACCAGATCGAGCGGCTCCGACAAGGCGAGCTGGCGACGGAGTAAGTATTACGGCATCGAATTCGCGCGGCGCCTTCCGAAAGGGAGGCGCCGTTTGCATCGAGGGAAGCATGAGCGGACGATCAGTCATCATTGCGGGTGCGGCGTCGGCGATCGGAGAAGCCTGCGCGCGCCGCTTCGCCGCGGCGGAGGATCGCCTTGTGCTTGCCGACATGGATGAAAAGGCGGGCCGGGCGCTTGCGGCCGAGCTTGCGGAGAAGGTCGGCGCCGTCTTCGTCGCCGCCTCGGTCGCAAACCGGCTTCAGGTGCACAACATCATCGCCGAAGCGCTTGAGACATACGGGCGCGTCGATGTCGTCGTGAACGCGACGCTCGCCGTCGCGACCGCGGATTTTCTTGAAATGAACGAAGAAGAGTTCGACGCCATGATCGGCGCCAATCTGAAAGGCGCGTTCCTGCTCTGCCAGGCCGCGGCGCGCCAGTTCGTGAAACAGATCGACGACGCGAAGGGGAGCGAGGGCGGCAATGCGGTCGTCCATCTTCTCTCTACCGAGGCGGTGACAGCCGCGCCGGACCGCACGGCGTTCGCCGCATCGCAAGGCGGCCTTCAGCAATTGTCGAAGGCGGCCGCGCTCGCGCTTTCGGAATACGGCATCCGCGTCAACGCGGTCGGCATCGGCGCCGTCAACGCCGAGTACATGGACGATTTCGACTACAAATCCGCGAAATCGACCGTGCCGATGGGACGCATCGGCGATCCCGCCGAAGTCGCCGAAGCGGTCTTCTTCCTCGCCTCGCAGGCGGCATCATACATCACCGGCCAGACGCTGTTCGTCGACGGCGGCCGGCTCGTTCGCTCCGGCGCTGCGGATTATGTGGGAAAGGGGGAGAAGGCTTAGCGGTCGGCCTTCCCGTCCTGTTCAGTCGGGCGCGAGGGCCGGATTACCGCCGCTTTTTCTTGCGTCCAAACTCGTCTTCGTCCTCGTCTTCGTCCCAGCTCTGCTGCGGCTTCGCCGAGCCGCCGAGATTGGCGAACACCTTGTCGAGGTCGATCGGCTTTTCGCGCTCCTCGCGCGGCTCTTCAATGCGCGCGGTGACGACGGTTTCGGCCGCGGGTTTGAGGGTCGGGCTTGTGTCCGCCGCGGGCATCAGTCTGGCGCGCTTGGCCGCCGCCTTGCGGACGAGGTTGTCGAGATCGGTCTGGCTGCACAGGCCGAGCGCGACCGGGTCTTGCGGCGTGATGTTCGCCGAGTTCCAGTGCGTGCGGTCGCGCACCGACTGGATCGTTGACTTCGTGGTTCCGAGCAATTTTGAAATCTGCGCATCGGAAATTTCCGGATGATTGCGCACCAGCCAGAGAATGGCGTCCGGCCGGTTCTGGCGCTTCGACACCGGCGTATAGCGCCCGCCCCTGCGGGGCGCTTCGGCGACGAGCGTCTTGGCGCGCGCGAGCTTCATCTTGTATTCGGAATCGGCCTGGGCCTTGTCGAGTTCTTCGCGCGCGAGCTGACCGTTGGTGATCGGGTTGATGCCCCGGACGCCGATTGCGACATCGCCGTCGGCGATGCCTTTCACCTGCAACGGGTGCAGCACGCAAAAATCGGCGATCTGGTCGAACGAAAGCGACGTGTTCTCGATCAGCCATACGGCGGTCGCGAGCGGCATCAGCGGTTTGTCGGACATCGGGGCGTCTCCTCAAAAAGTCTCATGGCCCGGGCCGCCCTCTTCGGACGGCCCCTCGCATACCCCCAGAATGTCGGGAATAGCGACGCGCCCAAGGGCGCGTTTTGGAGCGGCTTATAGGGGCCTTGGCCCGGGAGGCCAAGGCCCGATCAGGCGGTTTTAAGGAGGATCTTGCCGATATGGCGCCCGGCCTCCATGCGCCGGTGGGCCGCCGCCGCCTCGGCGAGGGGGAAGACGCCATCGGTGACGGGCTTTAGCCGTCCCGCCGCGAAGAGCGGCCAGACCCTTTCGCGGAGCGCGCCCGCGAGGCGCGCTTTTTCCTCGAATGAACGGATCTTCATCGTCGAGCCGGAGAACCGAAGGCGCTTCCGCATCATCTGGAAGATGTCGATCTCGCCGATATTCCCGCGCAGCATCGCGATCGAAACATGGCGCCCGCCGTGGTTCATCGCCGTCATGTTGCGCTTGATGAAATCCCCGCCCGCCATGTCGAGTACGACATCGGCGCCGCCAAGGGCGGCTATCTCGTTCTCCCAGCCGTCATTGCGGTAGTCGAACGCCGCATCGGCGCCGAGCGTGCGGATCGCTGCAAGCTTCTCGTCGCTCGAAGCGGTCGCATAGACCTTTGCGCCCATTGCCTTTGCGAGCATGATCGCGGCGGCGCCGATGCCGCTCGTCCCGCCATGGACGAGCAGCGATTCGCCTTCGCGCAACCCGGCGTCATCGAAGACATTCGCAAAGACCGTGAAATAGGTTTCGGGAAGCCCGCCCGCATCAATCAGCGAAACGCCTATCGGCACGGGCAGCACGGAGCCCTGATGCGCGAGCGCATATTCAGCGTACCCCCCGCCGGTCAGCAGCGCACAGACCTCATCGCCGGGCTTCCAGGAGGTCACCGCAGCGCCCGCCTTCTTGATGACGCCGGAGACCTCAAGGCCCGGGATATCGCTTGCGCCTGGGGGCGGCGGATAAAGGCCCATGCGTTGGAGCACGTCGGGCCGGTTGACGCCCGCCGCCGCCACGCGAATAAGGACCTCGTTTGCGGCGGGCTCTGGAACCGCGCGCTCGGCGGGGACGAGAACCTCGGGGCCGCCGGGACTTGATATTTCGATCACGCGCATGGGCGCCGTTTAGCAGTCCCGTGCGGGCTTGTCCCGCGCCGGGAGTTGCGCGAGCATTGCGGAATGGAAGACGACCGACCCAAGGAAGCGCCGGACCTGACGCTCGAAAAGCTCGGCAAGCAGGATCTTTATACCATGTCGGTCGGCGATCTTCGGGCGCGCATCGAGTCGCTCAAAACCGAAGTCGCCCGCTGCGAGGCCGCGATCGCAAGCCGCAACGACACGCGCTCGGCGGCGGACAAGCTGTTCAGGTTTTGAGCGGCGGTCCGGGTCACCCCCAGATTTCCATTTTCAGTCCGCGCGCATCTCGCGCGCTGTCGCCGGCGCGCCACGCCGCGCCGCTGAGCCCGGCCCCCGCTGTCAGGGCGAGCGCGCAAGCGTCGATGAGATCATCGTCGGCGAAAATGCGTTTGAAGGGAAAGCGCCGGCGCGCCTCGCGAATGAGCGCCCTGGCGTCGACGCCGTGCTTGCCGAGTATCGCGATGCGTTCATCGTGTCCTTCGCGCTTGCGTTTGGCGAACGCGCAAGGTTCGCCGCCAAGGCGGGCAAAGGCGAATTCCGGGTGGCCTTCGATGACGCGCGTTTGCAGCGCCGGCGTCATCAGCGCGTCGATCTCGCGAATTTTTGGCGTGATCGCCCACGCCTGTCTTGAGAGGCCGGCGCCGCGCGCCCTGCCAAAGGCGTTGGCGTCCTCATAGGCCTCGAACGCCAGCATGCCGCGCAAGGGCGAGGAGAAAACGCTTGACCGGCGCGGGCCGATCGCGGCGCGCGTTTCGCGCTCGCAGGCCCTGCCCGGAACTTCCGGAAGGCCGATCGGCATGTCGACGGCGATCATCAGGGCTGACGCGACGGGACCGTCCAGAAGCGACGCGAAGCTGTCCGCGATTGTGACACCTGTTTCACCTGTCGCGGGAATTCTGAGCGCCGCGATCCACCCCTTTGGGCATCCGTCGACGCCCGCGACCGCAATTCGCCTTCCGGTTGCTGGCATATCGGTTGCTCCTGACCCCGGCAGGATCGGCGGCGGCCGTGAGGGGCGCCGCGGGCGTTAACCTTATTCTTGTTGTCACCGTGGGGGCGGTTCGGCAATCTGAATGAACGAATTGAGAGTCTGGTGGGATGGAACTCGCAGAACGCGAAACAACGGTGAACACGGGCGCGGCGTCTTTTGTCCAGTCGGAGGTCTTCGCGCGGACGTTTCGCGAGGGCATGGCGCTTGTTGAGGAGACCGCCAATTATCTCGATGGCGAAGGCCGCGACGCCTCGAAATCCTTGTCGCGTTCGGCGGCGCTTTCATACGCCGGCGCTTCGATGCGACTGACGACGCAATTGATGCAGATCGCCTCCTGGCTGCTCGTCCTGCGCGCGCTCCGCGAAGGCGACATGGCGATCAAGGACGCCGCGGCCGACAAATACAGGCTCGGGCGCCGTGAGCCGCAGTCAGCGGACATGCTGAGCGGGGAACTGCCGAAAAAGCTGCTGACGCTAATCGAGGAAGCAAGCCAGCTTTACGACCGCATCTTGCGGCTCGACACCGATCTTTTCCGCGCCGCCCCGGCGCAGGCCAACACGCAAGACGCCGCCGCGCAGCAGCGCGCGCTGATGGACGCGTTCGGACGGGCGTGACGCTCAGGCCTTCTTGAGGCCGAACGAGCCGAATTTCTGCTGGAATTTCGAGACCTGACCCTTTTCGCCGACTTTCGCCGGGCCGCCCGTCCACGCCGGGTGGGACAGGGGATCAATGTCGAGCGACAAGGTCGCGCCAGCCTCGCCATAGGTCGAGCGCGTCTCGTAAGACGAGCCGTCGGTCATCACGACCTTGATGGTGTGGTAATCGGGGTGGATGCCTTTTTTCATGGCGGCGGCTTTCGGCTCGGGAATTTCGCGGAGCGCGGCGTATAGGCTGGCAAGGTCGGGATTGCAAGCGCGCGCGACGCCTTTAGCCCCCTGAAAGGCGGGCCGGCGGCCGACGCCTAAAAAATCCCGTTTGACCCCTTGGCCTCGGCCCCCGCCTGCCCGATGTGGGACGGTCATGAGGTTCATCTCCACCCGTGGGCGCGCGCCGGCGATCGGGTTTCGCGAGGCGGTCCTGTCTGGCCTTGCGCCCGGCGGCGGCCTTTACATGCCGGAGCGCTGGCCGGCGCTTGCGGACCCCGACGCCTTCGCGGAAATCCCCTTCGGGCAGGCCGCAGCCCGCGTCCTTGCCCTTTACGCGGGCGACGAGATCGGTTTTGACCGCCTGCATAAGATGGCGGAGCGCGCTTACGCCGGGTTCGAACACGCGGCGGTCGCGCCGCTTCGTCCGCTGGCGGACGATCTTGATCTTCTCGAACTTTTTCACGGGCCGACGCTCGCCTTCAAGGACGTCGCGATGCGCATGCTCGCCGAACTTTACGGCTGGGCGCTTCAAGACGCAGTGCGCGGCAAAACGATCATCGGCGCGACTTCGGGCGACACCGGCGGCGCGGCGGTTGCGGCCTTTGCAGGGAAAGCGAACGTCGAAGTTTTCATGCTGCACCCGAGGGGGCGCATCTCCGACGTGCAGCGGCGGATGATGACGACCGGGTCGGCGGCGAACATTCGCAATATCGCAGTCGATGGAACCTTCGACGACTGCCAGCGCATCGTCAAGACGCTGTTCGCGGACGAGGTTTTGGCGCGCGCATGCGACCTCGGCGGCGTCAATTCTATCAACTGGGTGCGGCTTGCGGTTCAATCGACCTATTTTCTGACAGCGGCGGCGCAGCGCCCGG
>DNZB01000022.1:7573-10024 GCA_003506635.1 Parvularcula sp. | reverse complement strand
TTCGGCGTGATCTCCTCGCGCATCGCGCCTTCGACCTGGCGGCGGCGCCAGCGGTTTCTGAGCGCGATCGCGACGGCGCGCTTGGCCGCGTCCTGACCGACGATGAAGCGGTCAAGTTCGGACACGATTTCGCGCGGGGAAAAGGCGGTCATGCGCCGAGCGTCTCCACCGTAAGCTGATCATTCGTATAGACACAGATCGAGGCGGCGATCGCCATCGCCTTTTTGACGATCGCCTCGGCGCCGAGCGCGGTCTCTTCAAGCAGCGCCCGCGCGGCGGCGCGGGCGTAATCGCCCCCCGAGCCGATGGCGGCGAGCCCCCCTTGCGGCTCGATGACGTCGCCGGCGCCGGTCAGCACGAGCGTCGCCGTCTTGTCGGCGACGATCATCATCGCTTCAAGCCGGCGCAGATAGCGGTCGGTGCGCCAATCCTTGGCGAGCTCGACGCAGGCGCGTGTGAGGTTGCCGGGATGCTGGTCGAGCTTCCCTTCAAGGCGTTCGAGAAGGGTGAAAGCGTCAGCCGTGCCCCCCGCGAAACCCGCGATCACCGACCCGCCGGCGAGACGGCGCACCTTGCGCGCATCGCCTTTGACGACGGTCTGGCCAAGGCTCACCTGCCCGTCGCCGGCGACCGCGACAGCGCCGTTCCGCCGGACCGCCAGAATCGTCGTGCCGTGCATCGCCGCCATAAGAAACGCCCTTCGCTGCGCGCTTTAGATGGCGCGCCGCGGCGGCGAACTCAACCCGCGCTGACGCCCGGCGATCCGGCCGCGCCGCGCCTTGACCGCAGCACGCGGCCCAAGCCACAAATCGCGCCTTTCCGGGACGCAAGCCATCCAACAGGGAGTCATCATGAAACGGATTGTCGCCGCCGCCGCGGCCGCCGCCGGCCTTACCTCCATCGCCTGGGCGGGGGAGTGGGCCGAGGCTTGCGTCGCGCGGCTTGAAGCGGATGGTCGCGACACTTCAGGCTGTCAGTGTCTTGAGGACGCGATCACCGAAAATCCGGCGCTTGAAGCGGAATTCCGCGCCCTCGCTGAAATCGCCGATCCCGCGGCGCGCTATCACGCCGCCTCGGACGCGGCGAAAGCCGCCATGGACGACTGCACGCGCTGAGACAGGAACCTGAACCGATGGACATGATGAAGCCGATCCTCGCCGCGACGCTTTTCGTCAGCGCAGCAGCGCCCGCTATCGCCAATGATACGGCGGAATCCTGCAAATCCTACGTCGAGAAGAATGGCGGCGACGCTTCGGGATGCGACTGCCTCGGCGAAGCGGCGGCGAATGATCCAGACCTCGCCGCGGCGCTCGCCGAAATCGAAACGCCCGAAGACCTTGGGGCGGCGGATGAGGCGACAAAAGCCGCGATCGCGGCCTGTTTTCCGAACGCCTGACGGCGCTGCGTCCGGCGGGGACGTCCGCCGCCGAATACCTTCCGCCTACGGAGCGACTGAGGAAATCGCGTTCAGAAAGCCCCCCACGCGCCTTTCTGAATCCTTCGCCGACGCCTCGTCGTAATAATGCGCGTGAGGACCGCCGATAAGCGTCGCGTCGTCGAAGGCGTGATCGGCGCCGGGATAGTCGACGAGATCGACGTCGACGCCTTCGCGCGTCAGCTTCGCCGCGGCCTCGCGACACTCTTGCGGCGAGACCACGGAGTCTTTTCCCGCGGTGAACATCAACGCCTTCGGCCGCTGCCTCCAGGCGTGAATCCGCGACCAGCTCCCCTCGCCGCAATAGGGATAAAAGAGGATCGCGCCGGCGATCGGGGCGGCGGGCGGGCGCCCCGTCAGCGACGACGGGGCCATGCCAGCGCCTTCCAGCGCCAGGTAATCCATCACGGTCCATGCCCCGTGCGACCAGCCGGCGAGAACGATGCGGGCGGGATCGACGTCCGGGCGCGCCCTTGCAAACGCGATCGCCGCCGCGACGTCGCCGGCGCGCTCCTGTCCGATCAATTCCTTGCCCTTGCAGACGGTTTCAAGCGCGGTGTCGCGGTCGATATTCCTGACGCCGTTGCTGTCGACGGCGATGACGAGGAAACCCGCGTCATTGGCGATCCGGGCCCAGGCTTTCGTCCATCCGGTGCGATGGCCCGAGCAGCCGTGGAACTGGATGAGCGCGGGATAGGGCGCTGCGCCCGCCGCGGGCGTGAAAATCTCGATGGCCGGGGTGATCAGCGCCATCTGCGCGTCAAGCGTGCGCTTTACCGTGGACGCGCCGAGGGCGCCGAGGACCAGCGCTTCGCGGTTGGCGAAGCCGGCCGCGCCAAGCGCTGCGGCGCCTGCGAGCGCAAGCGTCAGCCGGCGGCGCCTCATGCGGCCAGCAGGCCCGCTTCGACCGCCAGCTTTCTCAGCTTCATTTGCGGGCGCGCGCCGAAATGGCTGATCACCTCCGCCGCGCAAAGCGCGCCGAGCGCGCCGGCTTTTTCAAGCGGCAGGCTGCGCGC
>DNZB01000022.1:0-7228 GCA_003506635.1 Parvularcula sp. | reverse complement strand
ATTTTCACCGGCGCCCCCTCGCGGGGGACGAGGATCGACCCGCGCTCCGACATGGTGATCGCCGTCAACGGGCAGAGCGAGCGCGCTTTATCGATGATGACGTCGATATTGCGCGTGCCGAACAGCGCCTCGGCCTCGCGCTCATTGGCGAGAAGGATGTCGACATTGGCCTTGGTGAAGACGATCAGCGCCGTCTGCTGACGTTCGACGCAGGCCGAATCGGACAGCGTCAGCGCGGCGCGCTTATGGGCGCGCTTGGCGGCCCGGCAGGCCTTCAGGAACGCTTCGCGCGCGACCGGCTGCTCGAACAGGTAACCCTCGAAATAAGTGATCGTCGAACGTTCGATCATATCGTCGTCAATATCGGCCGGGGAGACGAGGCTGGCCGAGCCGAGATAGGTCGTCATCGAACGCTGCGCATCGGGGGTCACATTGATGAGGCTGCGCCCGGTTCCGGGGCCGCGATCGAGCGGGGGCGCGTCGAACGCGACGCCGAGCGCGCGCAGGTCATGCCGGAATATCTCGCCGAGGCTGTCCTTCGACACCTTGCCGATGAAACCGCCATGCCCGCCGAGCGATGCAACGCACGCAATCGTATTCGCCGCCGAACCGCCGGAGACCTCGACCCCCGGCGCCATCGCGGCGTAAATCTTTTTCGCCCGCGCCTCGTCGATAAGGGTCATGCCGCCCTTCTGAATGGCGTGCTTGGCCAGGAACTCGTCTTCCGCCTGGGCGAGAACGTCGACGATCGCATTGCCGACGCCGACGACGTCAAGGGCGGGTGACAGCATGGCGGATTCCTTCTCCTTCGGTTGATGCGCGCGCCGCGTCGCCTTATGGGTTGCGCGGCCGGTCCGTCACACCTTGTCAGACGGGTGCGCGCATTGGTCAAGGAGCGGTCACGATGAAAACTTCCGCATTCGCCCTTGCGCTGTTGACGGGCGTTCTTCTGACTGGCTGCGCGACGACCGCCGCGACGCCGGCGGGCGCGCCGGCCGCAAGCGCGGGAAAGACGCCGGCGCCGCCGCAGTTCCGCGCCGCCGATTTCGTGAACGCGACCGCCGCCGATCTCGACAAGGCGCTGGGGAGCCCCGCGCTCACCCGCGTCGAAGGGGCGGGCGAATTCCGCCGCTATATGCTCAGCGCCTGCGCGCTGATGGTCATTCTGTACCCGGACGAAAAAGGCGATCGCCGCGTCGCAAGGCTGGACGCCGGCGCGCTCGTTTCGGGCGAGGAAGCGCCCGATCTCGACGAATGCCTCGCTGCCGGCAAGGCCGGCTGAGACCCTTTATTCGACGGGCTGCGGCTTCTCTTCTTGATATAGATGCGGCGTCGGGGGTTCGTGACGCGCCGCCGCGGCGGCCGCCGACCCGGCGCGCGCCTGCCGAAGCCATTCAAGGCCCGATGTCGCGACGGCGACGAGACCGAGCGCAGCGGTCAGGTAAAAGACATAGGCGAAGCCGCGTTCCTCGATCAGTTCGCCGAGCGCGCCGCGGCCGAGCGAGCCGATCAGCATCGTCAGCGAGGCGAACAGCGCATATTGAACGGCGGCGTAACGCGGGTTCACGATCGAGGACAGATAGGCGACGATCGCCGCGCTCGCGAAGCCGACCGCGAGATTTTCCGCGCCGATGACGACCATCAGGCGGCTCAATCGTTCGTCGATCGTGACTTGCAGCGTCAGCGCATCGGCGAGCGGCTGCAAGACGGGAAAAACGCCGTAAAGCCCGAAGGTCCGCATGAAGGCGTCTGCGCCCGCTCCGCCTGACGCAAGATCGGCGAAAAGAAGATTCGTCGCCGCGGCGAGAACCGCGCCGATGAAAAGGCATGGCAGGCGCCCGACCCGCAAGATGGCCGCAGCGCCGATCGTAATGCCGAAAAACGTCATCACGGCGCCGAAGACCTTCGAGGCGATCGCGACCTCGTCATTCGTGTGGTGCAGTGCGCCGTGCTGGTCGCCGAGATAGAAGGGGAAGGCGAAAGCGCCCCAGACGAGATCGGCGAAGCGATAAGAAAGTATGAGCGCGAGAACGAGGACGGCGCTCCAGCCGAGCCGCCGCAGCACGTCGATGAGCGGCTCCATCACGGAGGCGTAGACCGCGTCGAACGCCTTTTGCGCCGGCCAGGGGCGATCGTCGCCGGCGCGGCGCGGTCGTCCTTCAAGGCGCAGGAGATAGGCGGCGATGGCGACAGGCGCGATGATCGCGGCGAAAATGATGAGCGGCCCCGTCTCGCGCGTGAAGGCGCCGGCGTTCGCCCGGTCCGGCGCTTCGAGCGCAAACGCCATGAAGCTGAAGATCGCGGCGAAAGACCCCGCCCAGAACAGCATCACCGGCGTGATCGCGAGATTGCGAATGCGCGCCCCCGGCGCGCCCGCATCGACCTCGATCGCGCGACGGCGCGGCGGGCCGTCCATGGCGATGAAGACGCCCGCGACGGCGAGCGTCATCAGCCCGGCGAGCGCGACGAAGGTCGTGTTCCACCCGATGCGCGCCGCCATGATAAGCGCGCCGGCGCCGCCGAGAATCGCCGCAAGCCGGTAGCCGACCTGATAGACGGAAGACAGAAGATCGACCGGCGTTTCCTCGTCGGCGACTTCAATTCGCCAGGCGTCGATGAGAATGTCCTGCGAGGCGGAAGCGAAGGTGCAGACGACGGCGGCGGCGGCGATGGCGCCGATCGCGTCATGCGGCGACACGGTCGAGATGACGCCGAGCGCGGCGACGATGACCGCCTGCAGGACCAGGATTCCCGCGCGGCGCTGGCCCATGCCGAAGAGCGGCGGCGACGGCGCGCGATCGATCGCCGGCGACCACAGGAACTTGAAGCCGTAAATGATGATGATCCACGAAAAGACGCCGATCGTCTTCACATCGACGCCGTCATTCGTGAACCACGCATTGAGCGTGCCGGTGATGAGAATGTAGGGAAGCCCGGCGGCGAAGCCGAGCACCAGCATGGCGAGCGTCTTGCGACGTTTGAGGCCGCGCAGCATGTCGCGCCAGGTCGCCTTCTTCGCCGGAGCCGATGCCGTCATGCCCGACCTTCTAGGGAAATTCGCGGCGAGAAGAAGTCCCGGGAGCGGGAAAGCGCGCCGAAGCCAAGCGCCGATGCGCTTACGATGCGGCGTCAAGGCCGCGGGACCGGCCCCATTTCGCCAGCATGCGGTTCAGATCATCGGGCTCAAAGGGTTTCGACAGGAAATCGTCCATTCCGGCGGCGAGGCATTTCTGGCGGTCGGCGGCCATCGCGTTCGCGGTGAGGGCGACGATCGGCGCCTCGCCGGCCGGGGGTCCAAGCGCGCGGATGCGGCGGCACGCCTCAAGGCCGTCCATTTCCGGCATGTGCATGTCCATGAAAATGAGATCGTAGCCGCCCGCCTCCGCCGCCGCGACCGCCTCGACGCCGTTGGCTGCGACATCGACCTTGTGACCGGCGCGGCGAAGCAGCGTCGTCGCAAGAACCGCGTTGATCTGGTTGTCCTCGGCGAGAAGGATTTTGAGCGCACGGTCGACCGGCGCCGCGTGGGGGCGCTCGACGCGCTGGGGCTCGGCGCGGCGAGGTCCGCGCGCGACTTCGCGCATCAAGGTCGCATGCCGCACAGGCTTGATGAGGTAGCCTTCGAAGCCTTTCATGCGCAGGCTCTCGACCGTGCCGCGCGCGGAAGGCGGCGACAGGACGATCGCGCGCCCCGAGAGACCGACTTCGGCGGCGGAGAGTTCCCCGGCGATGTCGAAGTCGCACAGGAACAGGGCGCCCGGCCACTCCTTCAGCGCGAAAGCGGCGTCTTTCGCGTCATCGACGACGCGGATCTTCTCTGCGCCGAAAGCTTGCGTCTGCAGCCGCGTGATGCGCGACAGGATGGTTGAGCGCGTCGCGATCACGACAGGCGGCGCGTCGATGCGCGCCACCTCCGGCCATTCGCCGCCGGATTTGACGAGCACGCTCAAGGTGAAGACGCTTCCCTTTCCGGGCGCGCTCTTGACGGCGACGTCGCCGCCCATCGCGCGCGCAAGACGCCGCGTGATCGCAAGACCGAGCCCGGCGCCTTCGGCCCGCCGCGAGGGGTCGGCGCCGACTTGCGCGAACTCGTCGAAAAGGCGCGGCGCGTTTTCGAGGTCGATGCCGACGCCGGTGTCTCTGACGGCGCAGACGAGCCGGACGCCGTCCGGATGCGCCTCGGCGCTCGCCTCGATCGCGACGCCGCCCGCATTCGTGAATTTCACCGCGTTGCCGGCGAGATTGATCAGCGATTGACGCACCCGCGCTTCGTCGCCGATGAGCCGTCGCGGAGTCGAGGGATCGACGAAACAGCCGATTTCAACGCCCTTTTCGGCCGCGCGCGGCGCCAGAAGCTCGGCGACGCCCTGAATGAGCGTATAGGGATCAAACGGCGCATGTTCGAGATCGAGCTTGCCGGACTCGAGCTTGGCGAGGTCCAGAAGGTCATTGATGAGCCTTAAAAGCCCGTCGCCCGACTGCTTCATCGCATCGACATAGGTGCGCTGGTTCGCCGAAAGGTCGGTGTCGAGGAGCAGCGTCGCCATGCCGAGAATGCCGTTCAAGGGCGTGCGCATCTCATGACTTATGGTCGCGACGAAGCGCATCGGCGCCGGCTCCGCGGGCGTTGGCGCCGCATCGCGCGGCGCCGGCGCGAGCGGGCGCCCCGCGTAAAGTTTTTCCCCGCCGAGCAGGCGGTCGAGGCGCCAGGCGATTTCACCGCCCCCTGGTCCTTTCAAGGCGGGGCTCGCGGCGGTGCGGAAATTGACGCTGTCGCCCGGGGCGGCGTCGGCGCCGGGGGCGAACGTCCGCCCATGCCAATTCTCCGCCGCCTGTCCGAACGCTGCGGCGAACGACTGGCTGACGAAGCGGATGACGTCGCGCGCGTCGCACAGGACGATGAAATCGTCCGGACCCGGACCGTCCGGGCCTTTCCCCTGCGCGGCGATCATGGTCTGGCCGGCCCCTTCGCGATACGCTCAAGGGGAAACTCTCGCGGATCAGGCTGAAATTTCAGTTAGCCGCAATGGTTAACCGCTTTTATCCAGCAGTCGTGACGGCGCGCGCAGCGGGCGCCTCATGCCCCGGCGCGCCGTCGCGGCGGCGATAGCTGACAGCTTCGGCGATATGGCGCCGGCGAACGCCGGACTGGCCCTCAAGGTCGGCGAGGGTGCGCGCCACGCGCAAGATCCGGTGATAGCCGCGCGCTGAAAAACCGAGCGTCTCGGCCGCGCGGGTAAGCAGCGCAGCCCCGTCGGCGTCGGGGGCGGCCACTTTTTCAAGCGCCGCGTCGGGCAGGGCGGCGTTGACCGCCGGGGCGCCGGTTTCGCCGACCGATCGCTCAATCTGGATTTTCCGCGCTTCGGCGATGCGCGCGGCGACGGCGGCTGACGCCTCGCCGGTCGCCGGCGCGGCGAGGTCGGCGGGCGTTACCGGCGCAAGGTCGATCGCGATATCCATGCGATCGAGCATCGGGCCCGAAACGCGCGACTGATAGACCGCCTCGCAATTGGGGCCGCGTCCGCAGGCGCGCGCCGAAGCGCGCCCATGCCCGCAGCGGCAAGGGTTCATCGCGGCGATGAGCTGGAAGCGCGCCGGATAGCGCACATGAAAATTCGCGCGCGCGATCAGAACGTCGCCGGTCTCCATCGGCTGGCGCAAGCTGTCGAGCACTTGCGGGGGAAATTCCGGCAATTCGTCGAGGAAGAGGACGCCGTGATGGGCGAGCGATGCCTCCCCCGGCTTTGCCCGCATGCCGCCGCCGACCATCGCCGCCATCGAGGCCGAATGGTGCGGCGCGCGGAACGGCCGGGCGCGCGTCAGGCGCCCGCCCTCCAGCAATCCCGCCATCGACTGCACCATCGAAATTTCCAGCATTTCCTCGGGCGTCAGCGGCGGCAACAGGCCGGGCAGCCGCCGCGCCAGCATGGATTTCCCGGCCCCCGGCGGGCCGATCATCAAGAGATTGTGCCCGCCCGCGGCAGCGGCTTCGAGCGCGCGCTTGGCGCTTTCCTGGCCCTTCACGTCCTTGAGGTCCGGCGCTGCGGGCGCGGCCTCGATCGCGCCGGGCGCGGGCGCGGCCAATACTTGCGCGCCTTTGAAATGATTGACGAGCTGGATGAGGCTTTTCGGCGCAAGGATCGCGATGTCGCGCCCTGCCCAGGCGGCTTCAGGGCCGTTCGCATAAGGACAAATGAGCCCCAGCCCGTGCGCGTTGGCGGCGACTGCGGCGGGCAGGGCGCCGTTGACGGCGGCGACCGAGCCGTCGAGCCCTAGTTCGCCGATCACCGCAAACCCCTCGCCCGCGTCGCGCGGCGCGGCGCCCATTTCGATGAGCAGGCCAAGCGCGATCGCGAGATCGAAATGCCCGCCTTCCTTCGGCATGTCGGCGGGCGCGAGGTTCACCGTCACCCGTTTCGGCGGCAGGCCAAGGCCAATCGCGGTCAAGGCCGCCTGCACGCGGTCGCGCGCTTCAGAAATCGCCTTGTCGGGCAGGCCGACGATCGCAAAGCCGTTATTGCCGCCGCCAAGCTGGACCTGCACGGTCACCGACCGCGCCTCTACTCCGTGAAAAGCGAAAGTGGTGAGCTGTGCGACCACGGGGCGTTCCTCTCCAATGCGCGGCCGAAACTTGACGGACTTTTCAGAACATAGCAAGAACAAATAGGCTTGCCAACTTTTAAGTCCGATGTCGGCCGCGCGCCCTTGTGGGGGGGTGCGCAATCGGGGAACACCATAGGGTTGGCGGCGCTCGCGGGGAGGCGGCCGGAAATCACAACATGACCGCCCGAATGAGCAAGGTCAGACTTCTTTTTGCGCCTGAAAACACCGGCTTCGCCGACACGCTGGCATCAGCGCTGGCGCTGAGCGGCTATGACGCCTCGACCGATGATGATCCGGCGGCGGCGGCGCTTGTCGTGTGGTCGCAATCCTCCGCCGTTTCAAAGCCGATCCTTTCTGCGGCGCGTTCGGCGCTCGCCCGCCGGGTGCTCGTCCCGGTCGCCCTCGGCAAGACGCCGCCGCCGCCGAGCTTTGAGCATCTGTGGCCGATGGACCTCGCCGGCTGGAATGGAAGGCCGGATGACCCGCGCTGGAAATTCGTGCTCGACGAACTGGAGCTGGCGACGCGCCGCGGCGTCAGATCGGAAGAGCGTCGTGTAGGGAAAGAGTGTAGATCTCGGTGGTCGCCGTATCATTAAAAAAAAAAAAAAAAAAAAAAAAATGAACA
>DNZB01000202.1 GCA_003506635.1 Parvularcula sp. | reverse complement strand
GGCGAACCGGATAGTGCGAGCGCCCCATGATCCTTCGTCGCGTCATCGCGCATTTCAGGAAACAGGAATGGACGGCGATCGCCATCGACTTTCTAATCGTCGTGTTCGGCGTTTTCTTCGGCATCCAGGTTGCGAACTGGAATGCGGCGGAAGCTGACCGCCGCGCAGAGGCCGGCTATTTGCTGCAATTGCAGCGCGACATCGGGGCGATCAAAGCGGAGCTTCTGGCGCAAGTCGAATTCGAACAATATCAGGCGACGCTCGCCAGCGAACTGTTTGAGGAAACGCGCGAGCCGCCCTCCGTCCTCCGCAATCGGCGCATCCGCATCGGGCTATCGCAACTCTCTGGCCGGCGGACCTTGCGGGTGGAAAGTCCGACCTTCGTAGACCTGCAGGGCGCAGGCAGGCTGGATGTGATTTCGGACGCCGCGCTGCGCGATGCGCTGATTGGCTATTTCTACCGCACCAGCCGGATTGTCGCCGGACTCGACAAGAACAACGCGTTTTTCATCGACGACAGCTTTACCGGTTTTCTGCGCGACAACAACTTTACCTACCGGCCTTGGGACGTCGACGTGATGGGCTCCGACGAACCGCCCCGGCCGGTGCTGGCTACGGAATTTCGCACAAAGGTTCTCTCCGGCCCGCTCTTTTCCGCCGAAATTGGCCCGCTCGATGGCGCGCCCAATGGTCCGGTTGCGGACGAAATCATCACCCGGCTCAGCTGGCGCGCGTTCATTTCTGCGCAGAACGAAAGTCTCGCCCAGCAATTGCTGACGCTGACGAGCGATATCGAAGCGAAACTCGCGGCTGAAATTTCTGAGAGGCGCACATGATCCTGCGCCTCGTCGTCGACTTTCATGCCTGTCACTCCGGGGCGGCGCGCAGCGTCGAACCCGGAGTCCAGTTTGCAGCGGATGAGATTTTTGGATTCCGGGTTCGCGATTACATCGCGTCCCGGAATGACGGCGGAAAGCCTGCGTTGACATGATCCTCCGCCGCGTCATGCAGCATGTGAAGCGGCAGGACTGGTTTGCAGTGATGCTCGACTTTGTCATCGTCGTTCTGGGCGTCTTTGTCGCAACGCAGGTGTCAAACTGGAACGAGGCCGGCGCCGAGCGGCGGAGGGAGCGTGCGTATTTGCAACGGATTCACGACGATGTCGCCTCGTTGCGCGCCAGCACCGCGGAAGCCGACCACACTGCGAAAGAGGTAAGCGGGCTATTAAACGAAGCCATGGGCGCTTTGGCAAGCGGGGAAGACGCCCGCATCGCTAACCTTGGCGCGCATTATTGCACGGCGATCGTCAGATCGCACATTTTTGCGACACCGATCGTGACGCCGCCGGCGATCGAAGAGGTGCTCCAATCAGGCGAAGTGGGCATCATTGTTGATCAAGAGCTTCGAACCGCCATTGTCCGCTACTACCAGGAGATCGAAGATATGTCGCAGCTCCGCAGTGATCTGCAGATCGATCGGCGCGCGCTCGGTCGGACTTATCCCAATCTCATCAAGGTCGGATTGGTCCGATGGGAGGATTCGGCGTGCCAATTCTCCGAATTGGCGCGTGATCAGGCGTTCCTAAACGATTTCGCCGACGCACTGCGACGCTACAGCGCTTTCGCAATCGCTATCCTTGGCCGGCTCAATATCATCCAGAGCGACCTGCATTCCATGCTGGATGAAAGACTCGGGATCAGACATGAGGTTGGCGCCGCGAAATGATCCTGCGCCGCGTCATCGAGCATTTCAAAAAACAGGAATGGACGGCGATCGCGCTTGATTTCCTGATCGTCGTCATCGGCGTTTTCGTCGGCTTGCAGGTCAACAACTGGAACGATGCGCTGCGTCGCCACGCAGCCGCGGAGACGATCCGCGAGCGGTTCATTGAGAATGTCGAAAGCGATCTGAGGATACTCAGCGTACGCGAGCGATATTTCCTCGAAGCGATGGCCTATGGGGCGGCGGCGCTCAGCGTTATCGATGGCGCGCCGCCCGACGATGACGACGCGCGCTGGTCATTCGTCCTCGCCGCCTATCAGGCCGGACAGATCTGGCCCTTCCGGCCGTCGGCGCAGATCTATGAAGAACTCAAAGGCGCCGGCGATCTCGACCTCATCGGGGACGTGAAGGTGCGCGGCGCGCTCGCCAATTACTATGACGAAGCGGGCGGCGAAATCGGCGTCACCTTCGGCGCGATTGATCCTTATCGCGCGCTCATCCGGCGCAAGACGCCCTGGGCGATCCAGCTGCATATCTGGGACAATTGCCACCCGAATGAGGAAGTGGATTCGGGAAGGGACGTGCCGCCGCCGGAGTTTCGCTACATGCCGGCGTGCGGGGGCCCGGCCGACTTCGCGCTGGTCCGCGCCGCCGCCGAGGCGTTCGCCGCCGACGCCGAGCTTGCCGATCATTTGCGCGGCCGCATGGCGGAACTGCGCGTCACGCTCAATTTCATCGAAAATCATCGCAGGGACGCGCAGGAGGTCGTCGATCTTCTCAGGGCGCAAAGGTCAGGAGCGCAGCGATGATCCTCCGCCGCGTCATCGCGCATTTCAGGAAACAGGAATGGACGGCGATCGCGCTTGATTTCCTGATCGTCGTCATCGGCGTTTTCGTCGGCTTGCAGGTCAACAACTG
>DNZB01000207.1:15801-17512 GCA_003506635.1 Parvularcula sp. | reverse complement strand
TGAAAGGCCGGGCTGCCGAGAAGGAGCCGCGCGGCCGGCTGCGTCCACAAGATCTGGTCCATGGCGCCGTTCGGCCGGAAAGGTTGATCGGCGACGCCGTCGCCGTTGATGTCATAGGCGGACTGGTCGCTCCAGTAATTGCCGACGCCGTCGCGGCTCCATTCATGCGTCGTCGAGCCGACATATTTGACCTGGGTCCGGTTGGCGATGAAGGCGTTCTCAAAGAGCGTATTGCCGGCCGACCCGGCCGTGAAATGGACGCCGATCCCGCATCCTTCAAAGCGATTGCGCGAGATCGCGTTCTTGTTCGCATTATAGACGAACAGGCATTTTTCAGCGCCGCCTGTCACCTCATTCGCGCGGATTTCCGAATTGTTGACGAAATTCAGCATCACGCCGTGATCGCGGTCGCCGATGGAGCGATTGCCCGCAACGACAAGCCCGCTGGAGAACATCAGCGCGAAACCGAGGTGATTGCCGGTTGAGACGTTGTCGACGACCCGGCTGTCGAGCGTATACATGTAATGGACGGCGAAGCGCAGCTTCGTCATCGTGTTGCCGGCGATCAGGTTGTTCCGGCTCGAATTGATGAAGACGCCGTCGCGCCCGCCGGAGATCCTGTTGTCCGCAATCACGGCGCCTGGGGCGTTCCAGACGTAAACGCCGTTGCCGCGATCATTCATGCGCGCCGAAACAAGTCCGTTGATCTCGTTCTTGGCGACGCGCGCTTCGGGCGCGCCGTGAACATCAACGCCGACCAGGTTGTTGTTGAAAATGTTGCGTTCGACGCGCGCGCGCTGCGCGCGCGCCGTAAGTTTGACGCCGGCGTCAAGATCAACGCCGGAGCGTCCGCTGTTTTCAATGATCAGCTCTTCAATCCGGCAGTCCGGAGCGTCGACGGTGATGACGCTGCCCCTTCCGCCGGATGAAATCGTCGCGCCCTTGCGGCCGATGACGGCGAGGGGTTTCGTCAGCGTCACCGGGCCGTCATGACGGCCCGGCGACAGGATCAAGGTGTCGCCCGTCTGCGCCGCCTCGACGGCTGCGGCGAGAGCGCCCGGCGCGGGCGCAATTGAAATCTCCGCGCCGGCGGCGTGAACGGTGAAAAGGGCGCCGGCGGCGACAATGTAGATTGTCATCGACAAAAATCGCCTGGCCGCCCTTCTCATCATCTCCCGACTCCTGATCAGGCGCGCGGCTCGACCAGCATGCGTCCGCGCATTTCCATGTGCAGCGCATGACAGAACCACTGGCAATAGAACCAGTGAACGCCCGGCCGGCCTGCGATGAACGTCACGGACGCGGTCGCCTGCGGCCCGATTTCCATGGCGACGCCATGGTTCGACATGCAAAAGCCGTGGGTCAGATCGTCGATATCGTCCATATTCGTGACATAGACGGTCACTTCATCGCCCTGCTTCACGGTGAATTTCTCAAGCGAGAAATTCGGCGCGACGGAGTGCATGTAAACGCGCACCTTGTTTCCGTCGCGGATGACGTTCGCCGCGCTGTCAAGGTCGACGCCGTCCTTCGCCGCCTGTTTGCGCGCGTCTTCCCAAGTCGGATCGTCGCGTTTCCAGACCTTCGACGGGTTCACCTTCGAACGGTGGACGACGATGCTGTCATGCGGTTCGGCGAAGGTCGGACCGTCATGGACGACCTTCATTTCGTCCGACGAGATGTCGATGAGCTGCTCGTTCTCCGGCTTCAA
>DNZB01000207.1:10162-15475 GCA_003506635.1 Parvularcula sp. | reverse complement strand
TCCGCCGTTTCGCCCATCGAGGTCGAGTTGTGGCCGGGCTGGTAATGGACATCGACCTTGGAAATGATCGGATCGACCTTTTCGCCGGCGTACGCGCGAATGGCCTTGTCGATGTTCCATTTCACCACCTGGCTGTCGAGGAAGAGGGTGGTGAAGGCGTTGCCCTGGCCGTCGAACGCCGTGTGCAGCGGCCCAAGGCCGAGTTCTGGTTCAGCGACGATCGCCGAGCGCGGATCGGCGTCGCCTTCAAACAGCGCGTCGAGCTTCGTTACGTCGATCACCGACACGGTCGGCGACAATTTGCCGTTGATGCAGATATGCCGCTTGTCCGGCGCGGCGTTCACGCCATGAGGGCTGTTCGGGATCGGAATATAGCGGGTGTATTTCTTGTTCCGCCCCTTGCGCCCGTCAAGCACCTTGACGCCGTTCAGCACCTGATAGTCGCCCGCCGCGACGCCCTTTTCGATCTCCTTGATGTTGAACACGACCGCGTGGTCCATGTCGCCCGACGTCATGCCCGCGAGCGTCACGCCCATTTCGGAATTGTAGGAAGTCGCGAACGCATATTTGCCCTGATAGTCGCAGTCGACATTATCAAGGTTGCCGCTGACGATCACCTGCCAGGCGACTTCCATCTTGTCGCCGTCGATCGCCGTGAAGATGTTCACATACTGGCTCGGATCGTCGAGTATGCGCCCATCGTTGACAAGCGGGGCCTCGTGCTCGCTGTTTGCGAAGACATAGCCGGTGCGGGGGTATTTCTGCGGCCGCATGCCGTGGATGTCGTGCGCATTCGGAATTTCAATGATCTTGTCGCATTTCATCACGTCGACGCGGACGCGGGCGACCCGCGTGTTCGCCTTGTCGTTCATGAACAGATAGCGGCCGTCATAGGTGCCGTCCGTGAAGGACATGTGCGGATGGTGAAGGTCGCCGTTGTCATAGGTCTTCTTGCCGGACCTTGCGAGAAGCGCTTTCGTTTCCGGCATCAGCCCTTCGGTCAGGATCTTCAGCGACTCATTGGTCTGGCCCCATCCCGTCGCGGAGCAGCGGTTGAACACCGGCACGCGCATCAACTCGCGCATTGAGGGAACGCCGAGGATGCGAAGCTCGCCGGTCTGGCCGGATGACCAGAAGCCGTAATACTCGTCGAGTTCGCCGGGCGCGAGATGCGCGCCCGATCCGCTTCCCGATGACGCCGTCGCCGCCCGGACCGCGGCGTCGGCCACGGGCGCCTTTTCCTTCTTTCCGCACGCGGACAGCGCGATCGCCCCGCTCGCGCTGACGCCGGCGGCGACGATCGCCCGCCGCGAAAGTGAACTCTTGTCGTTTTCCTGGCCGCTCATGAGGTTCTCCTTTTTCCCTGTTTCGGCGATGAACGCAGACAACGTCATCTGGCGAGGCGGCGGTGCGGGTCCGGGCGCGCGGCGGCCTGTTCGACCGCTTCGTCGCCGCCTTTTTCCCGCAGCCGCCGCAGCCGCAGATCTTTCTTGATGCATACCGGGCAATTGGTCTTGCTCTGGTAGAGCACCTGACAATGCAGGCATTGATGGCACTCGTTCGGATTGATGTGGCCTTCCGGGTGAATGGCCTGCACGAAGCATTCGTTCGCGCAGCGCTGGCAGGGATTGCCGCATTCACGGTAGCGCCGCAGCCAGTCGAACATTCTCACTCGCCCCGGAATGGCGAGCGCGGCGCCGAGGGGGCAAAGATACCGGCAATAAAAACGCTCGATGAACAGGCCGGCGGCGAGCAGCGCCGCCGCAAACAGGACGAACGGCCATCCCCTTGCGAATTTCAGGATGATCGCGGTCTTGAAAGGCTCGATCTCGGAATAGCGCTCGGCGAGTTCAAGCGAATAGAGCGACAGGCCGAACAGGCCGAGGAAAATCATGTATTTGATCGGCCACAAACGTTCGTGCATCGACCAGGGAACGCGCACCTGCGGGATCTTGAACAGTCGGCCGACCTTGTTGGTCAGTTCCTGCAAGGCGCCGAACGGGCAGAGCCAGCCGCAATAGGCGCCGCGCCCCCAGAACAGCAGCGAGGCCGCAACCGAAAACCACAGGATGAAGATGAGCGGATCCATCAGGAACGCGCTCCACGAAAAGTCGTTCATCAGCGCGTTGGCGAAGGCGAAGATGTTGACGACCGACAATTGCGCGTTCGCGCCCCAGCCGATGAAGACGAGCGTGAAGGTCAAAAATCCGATGCGGAACCAGTAAGTGACCTTTTCATTTCGGGTCAGCTCCATCTGGAAGAAGAATGCGGCGGTGAGAACGCCGATCGCGAGCAGCAAGAACGCGACTTCGACCCGCTTCAGCCGCCAGATTTCCTTCCACAGATGCGTCAGGCCGGGCGCGCTTTCCGGTCCGGCAGGGCCGGTGAGGAATTCGGGCGGCAATTGATAGCCAAGATCGAAGGTCGTGAACAATTTCTCGATCGGGCCGACCGCGCGCTGGACGAGAAGCTCGATGCGGAACGGCTCGGCTGGGTTGAATCCGGAACCTGCGGGGATCTTGAAAATGTCGACTTCGGTGAACGGCGGGGCGCCCGCAGCGGCGACGGCGCCGATGCGGCGATACATCTTGTCGGTGAACCGCACCGAACGGTCGCCCTGGATCAGCTGGAAGCGATCGAAAATGCCGCCGCGGACATAGCCCGATCCCTTGTAGGAATAACCATCGCCGCCGGCGAGCAAGATCGCGTCATCCCCCGCGCCGAGCCAGGATTTCAGATTCTCGTATTCCGCATCGCCAAGGAGCGACCGGCCGATCGTCGGCTGGCTGACGAGGGCGACATGAATTTCGGCGAAGACGCCCGCCGGATCGCCACTTTGCGGGCGCGCACGGGCGCGTTCGTCCCCGAGCGCGTCAAACGCCGCGTTGATCTCGCCATTGGCAAGACGCAAGGATCGCACGCCGCCCTCGCCGGTGAGCGCGGCCCAGCCTCGCACCTCGCCCGGTCCGTCCGTCCGCATGCGCGCGATGTCGCGGTCTGCGCCCGGCTCAGCGGCCGGTTCAAATCCGCCAAGGCCGAGCACGTGCGCGACTTTGAGGCCGGCGCGGATGACCGAATCATCAATCACCATCACGGTGACGGTCGCGCCGGAGATGATGTCGAGCTTGCGCTTGCTGGTTTTGCCGCGCCCTTGCTGACGCAGGTCGACGCCGATCAGGCTTCGCGTCGCCGCCTCGATCTTTTCGTTCGGAATGCCGACGAGAACAATCGGCTCTGAATGCTTGACCAGCCTGACGCCGATAATGCGCGCGTCCTTGTCGAGCGCCGTCAGGATATGGATGGGCTTGCCGGAATACCCGGTCGTCGGAACGAAGTCGGATGTGACAAACGCCCAGCCGATCGTTTCATCGTCCCGCAAAACCGGCGCGACCGGAACATCCTCGCGAACCGGGCCAAATGCGGTGGCGCCCGCGACAAGCTCCGCCGCCGGCGCCGTGTCGATGAAGTCCGGCAAAACCGGGGACGCCGCCTGGGCCGCGGCAGCGGCCCAAAGGATCCATGCGACAGCACAATGGACAACCGTCGCGGCAGGACCACGCGTGGCGGTGATGCGTGTCACCTTCAACCCTTCCCGATTCCGGAATTGGAAAAACCGGTATTTCAAGTGCCTATTTGCAGGCGCAGTGTCGGGAATTCATGATCTAGGTCAGATTACGCGACCGAAAATCGAAATTTTGCGACTTTTCTTGCGAACTGACGCGGCCGGACGTCAGGCGTCCCGCGCGCGCGCCGGCGGGTCGGCGACCCGTCCCTCTTGCGGCGACAGCGGCCGAGCGCCGATGGCGTGCAGGCAGGCTCTATTCGACCGACTTCAGATAGGCGATGACATCGGCGCGCTCTTGCGGCGTGGGCAGGCCCGGGAACAGCATCTTGTTTCCAGGCAAGTTCTTCGCGGGATTTTCGAGATAGGCGTCAAGCGCCTCTTCGGTCCAGATGACGCCCGATGCGGCGAGCGCATCGGAATATCTGAAATTCTCCGACTTCCCGGCCGCCGCGCCGACAATCTTGTACAGCGATGGTCCGACCTTGTTTTCGCCCATGGCGATCGAGTGGCAGGCAAGGCACTTAAGGAAAACGCGCTTGCCTTTCACCGGATCGCCGGGCGCTGCGGCGTCAGCGACCGCAGTGTCAGGGGCGGCTTCAGGCGCGGGCGCCGGTTCAGCGTTCGGTTGCGCCGCCGGTTCGGGTTCGGCCTCGATCTTGGCGGGCACGGCCGCCGGCGCGGGCGAGGGTTCCGACTTGCCGCCACAGCCGGCCAACGCCAGCGCCATCGCCATCAGGCCGATTGTCGCGATTTCGGTCGAAAACCTGCAATTCATGGCGCCGGGCCTCCTGATTCATTGCTGAGCGTCATCGGCGCGGGTCCGCTTTCAGGCGATCCGCGATCCGGCCGTCGCGCGTTGGTGTCGATATTCGCGCGCGTTTCGAATGGCAAGCCGCTTGTCTTGCGCGCGGGCGGATTGTCGCGGCGCGGGCTGAGTTCCGCCCACGGATCAACGCCTTCCTCGCCGACACGCAAGGCCGCGTCGCGCCAGGCCGCCGGCGGCGAAGGGCGGCGCGGCGCGATGATCCGCCCATCCCGATCCGCCGACGGGCCTTGCAAGAGGAGAACAAATAGAGTACAAGCCGCCTCGATTGACGGGCATGGGCCCGTCAGGGCACGGAGGCGACGGCGATGAACAAGCCCGGTTTGCGGCTGGTGGAGGCGGACGGCGTGGACAAGAAAAAAGCGCTGGAGGCGGCGATCTCACAGATCGACAAGGCCTTCGGCAAAGGTTCGCTGATGCGCCTTGGCGACCGCGAGGTCATCGACATCGAGGCGATTTCCACCGGCTCGTTAAGCCTCGACATCGCGCTCGGCATCGGCGGCCTGCCGAAGGGCCGGATCGTCGAAATTTACGGCCCGGAAAGCTCCGGCAAGACGACGCTTGCCTTGCAGGTCGCGGCCGAAGCGCAAAAGAAAGGCGGCGTCGCCGCCTTCATCGACGCCGAACATGCGCTCGATCCCGTTTACGCGCAAAAGCTCGGCGTCAAATTGAACGATCTTCTGATTTCGCAACCGGACGCCGGCGAGCAGGCGCTTGAAATCGCCGATACGCTGGTGCGGTCTGGCGCGGTTGACGTGCTGATCGTCGATTCGGTCGCGGCGCTCACCCCGCGCGCCGAGCTTGAAGGCGAAATGGGCGACTCGCTCCCCGGTCTCCAGGCCCGGTTGATGAGCCAGGCGCTCCGCAAGCTGACGGGCTCGATTTCGAAGTCGAACACGCTTGTCATCTTCATCAACCAGATCCG
>DNZB01000207.1:9302-9880 GCA_003506635.1 Parvularcula sp. | reverse complement strand
GAAGATCGGCGTGATGTTCGGCTCGCCCGAAACGACGACCGGCGGCAACGCGCTGAAATTCTACGCCTCCGTCCGTCTCGATATCCGCCGCATCGGCGCGATCAAGAAGGGCGAGGACGTCGTCGGCAACCAGACCCGCGTCAAGGTCGTCAAGAACAAGGTGGCGCCGCCCTTCAAGCAGGTCGAATTCGACATCATGTATGGCGAGGGCATTTCCTTCGTCGGCGAGCTTGTCGATCTCGGCGTCAAGGCGAATGTCGTCGAGAAGTCCGGCGCCTGGCTCTCCTATAAGGGCGAGCGCATCGGGCAGGGCCGCGAGAATGCCAAGGACTTCCTGCGCGCTCATCCAGACGTCGCCGGCGCCATCGCCGCTGAGATCAAGGCGAACGCCGGCCTCGTCGCGACAGAAATGCTCGCGGGCGAGGAGGACGAGGACGTAGCGGCTGAGGCCTGAGGGGAGGGGGCAGATCGCTGGTTGCGGGCGCGGGCAAGGCGAAAGCCTCAACTCCGGCGCGCGCCGGCCCAGGGCGGCGGCCTCGCGCCCGTCGCCTGCGGCCCGTCGCCTGCAGCCCGCCGCC
>DNZB01000207.1:8215-9050 GCA_003506635.1 Parvularcula sp. | reverse complement strand
CGCCTGCAGCCCGCCGCCGGAAATTTGAAACTGCGACAGCAAAGGAAGACCAACGATGATTGGATATGTGACGCTCGGAACTAACGACATAAAACGCGCCGCGAAGTTCTATGACGAGCTGCTCGGCGAGATCGGCGCAAAGCGCATGATGGAGGGCGAGAATTTCATCGCCTGGGGCCACGGCATGGACAAGCCGGGCCTTGGGGTCATCAGGCCGCATGACGGCAAGCCCGCGACCTGGGGCAATGGCACGATGGTCGCGCTCGTCCTCGACTCGAAGGAGAAAGTCGACAAGCTCTACAAGAAGGCGATCGCCCTCGGCGCGATCGATGAGGGGGCGGCGGGTCCGCGCGGCGACAATTTCTACGCCGGCTATTTCCGCGATCCTGACGGCAACAAGCTGAACTGCTTCTGCATGAGCTGACGGGCCGGGCCGGCCGCCGGCCTGCTTTGACCCGCCCGGTCAATCCTTTTATGACGGCTTCGCCGCGCTGCGGGATACGCCCCGCGGCGCGGCTTCGTGTTTTGCGGCAGGCGCTCCCGGGCGGAGACGACGCTTTCGGAACAGCAGGACAAGGCCGACCATGACGACCTCTTTGAACGACATCCGCACCGGATTTCTCGAGTTTTTCCGCGGCCGCGGCCACACGGTGACGGCCTCGGCGCCGTTGGTGCCGCAGAACGATCCGACGCTGCTTTTCACCAACGCCGGGATGGTGCCGTTCAAAAACGTCTTCACCGGCGCGGAGAAGCGTCCCTATGTGCGCGCGGCCTCGTCGCAGAAATGCGTGCGCGCGGGCGGCAAGCACAACGATCTCGACAATGTCGGCTATAC
>DNZB01000207.1:3674-7912 GCA_003506635.1 Parvularcula sp. | reverse complement strand
TTCTCCTTCGGCGATTATTTCAAGGAGGAGGCGATCGACGCGGCATGGACGCTTGTCACCCGGAATTTCGGGCTCGCAAAAGACCGGCTGACGGTCACCGTCTACCACACCGACGACGAAGCGGCGGCGCTCTGGAAAAAGATCGCCGGTATTTCTGACTCGCGCATCATCCGTATTCCGACGAATGACAATTTCTGGGCGATGGGCGACACCGGCCCTTGCGGCCCGTGCTCCGAAATTTTCTTCGACCACGGGGAAAAGATCGCGGGCGGCCCGCCGGGCTCGGCGGAAGCGGACGGCGACCGCTTCATCGAAATCTGGAACCTCGTCTTCATGCAGTTCGAGCGCTTCGCGAGCGGCGAGATGACGCCGCTGCCCAGGCCCTCGATCGACACCGGCATGGGGCTCGAACGCATCGCCGCGGTGATGCAGGGCGTGCACGACAATTACGATACGGATCTTTTCAAAAAGATCATCGCCGCCTCGGTCGATCTGACGGGCCGCCCGGCGAAGGGCGACGACGCCCCGGCGCACCGGGTGATCGCCGATCATTTGCGCGCCGCGTCGTTCCTCATCGCCGACGGCGTCACGCCCTCGAACGAGGGGCGCGGCTATGTCCTGCGCCGCATCATGCGCCGCGCGATGCGCTATGCGCACCACCTCGGTGCGAAGGAGCCGCTGCTGGCGCGCCTCGCCCCGTCGCTTGAGGCGGAAATGGGCGCGGCCTATCCGGAGCTTCACCGCGCCTCGGCGCTCATCCGCGAAACCTTGCGCGCGGAGGAGGAGAAATTCCGCTCGCTGCTCGATCGCGGGCTCAAGCTTCTCGACGAGGAAGTCGAAAAGCTCGGCGCAGGCAGGACGCTGCCCGGCGAAGCGGCGTTCCGTCTCTACGACACTTACGGCTTCCCGCTCGACCTGACGCAAGATGCGCTCCGCCGCCGCGGCCTTTCGGTTGACGCGGGCGGCTTTGACAAGGCGATGGCCGCGCAGAAAGCGGCGGCGCGCGCGGCCTGGGCGGGTTCGGGCGACGCGGCGAGCGAAGCGGTCTGGTTCGACCTTCGCGAGCGCGCGGGCGCGACCGATTTCCTCGGCTATGTGCACGAAACGGCGGAGGGCGTCGTGCTCGCGATCGTCAGGGGCGGCGCCGAGGTCAGCGAAGCGACGGCGGGCGATGAGGTCGAGATCGTCGTCAACCAGACGCCTTTCTACGCCGAATCAGGCGGACAGGCGGGCGACGCCGGAACGATTTCCTCCGACAACGGACTATCGGTCGCGATTTCCGACGTCAAAAAGCGCGCGGGCGCCCTTAACGGCCATATCGGCCGGGTGATGAAGGGCGCCGTCAAGACGGGCGACGCCGTGAAGCTCGCCATCGACGCCCCGCGCCGCGACGCGACGCGCGCCAACCATTCGGCGACGCACCTTCTTCACAAGGCGCTGCGCGCGGCGCTCGGACCGCATGTCGCGCAGAAAGGATCGCTTGTCGCGCCCGACCGGCTGCGCTTCGACTTCTCGCACATGAAAGCGGTCAGCACCGCCGAGATCGCCGAGATCGAACGCCGCGTCAACGCCGTCATCCGCCAGAACGGCGAGGTTGTAACGCGCATCATGCCTTATGAGGAAGCGGTCGCCTCCGGCGCGATCGCGCTCTTCGGCGAGAAATACGACGAGGACGTCCGTGTGCTGAGCATGGGGGCGGAGGGCGAGGGCGCCTATTCGGTCGAACTTTGCGGCGGCACGCATGTAAGGCGCATCGGCGACATCGCGCTCTTTAAGATCACGTCGGAATCGGCCGTATCGGCGGGCGTGCGCCGGATCGAGGCGCTGACCGGCGAGGCTGCCCGCCTCTATCTTGAGGAACAGGCGGGTCTTGCGCGCGCCGCCGCCGATGCGGCGAAAGCGCCGGTGGCGGAGCTGCCCGCGCGCATCGAAACGCTGATGGCGGAAAAAAAGCGGCTGGAGCGCGACCTCGCCGAGGCGAAGAAGAAGCTCGCTCTCGGCGGCGGCGCCGGCGCGGCGCCGGCGGACGAGGTCGCGGACATCAAGGGCGTCAAATTCATCGGGCGCGTGCTCGACGGGGTCGAGGCGAAGGATCTCCGCGGCCTCGTCGATCAAGCGAAGCTGAAGATGGGGTCGGGGGTCGCCGCCTTCATCGGCGTTGAAGGCGGAAAGGCCGCGCTCGCCGTCGGGGTCACCGACGATCTCAAAGCGAAAATCTCGGCGGTCGATCTCGTGCGCGCCGGCGCCGAGGCGGTCGGCGGCAAGGGCGGCGGCGGGCGCCCCGACATGGCGCAGGCGGGCGGCCCGGACGGCGCGAAAGCCGGCGAGGCGCTGAAAGCGATCGAAGCGGCGATTGCGGCCAGGTGAATGGCGCGGTCTTAAATCGGCGCCCGCGGCCGGTCGCCCTTCATCCCTTCACCGTTCCCGCTTCAATCGACGTCGACGCTGCCGCCCGACGACGTATCCTTGTTGACCGATTTCGGCGAACCGGAAACGTCGATCGAGCCGCCGGACGAGGCGTCGCCGTTGACGCTTTCCGACGCGTAAATGTCGGCGCTGCCGCCTGAGGAGGCGGAGGCGTTCGCGGTGCGGCACAAAAGCGCGTCCGCATCGATGCTGGCGCCGGAGGAAACATCGACCGTGAGCGCGTCGCAGCGCCCCGCGACATCGGCCGATGCGCCGGACGAGGCGTCGATCGCGAAAGCGCCGGCGTCGACCCCGCCCGCATCGACGGAGGCGCCGGACGAAACGTCGAGCGCTTCAAGCGCCGGCATCGCGACCGTGACATTGACTTCATCGCCGCGCCGCCAGCGCCAGCCGGTCGCGCGCTTGCGGCCGATGCGAAGCTCGCCGCCCTCGACCTTGATGTCGAGGCGCTCAAGTCCCTCGGCCGAGCTGGTCGCCGAAACGGCGTAATCCCCGCCGACCGCGATATCAACGGAAACGCCGGCGCTTGCGGAAACGCGCGTGAAGTCGGCGACGGCGTAGGTCTTGGTTTCAGCAAAGGCCGGCGCCGTCATGACGGCGGCGATGGCGACGGCGGAGCCGAACAAGGCGGAATGTCTCATGGGAACCCCTCTGGTGGCGGTTTTGCGTTTTGGCGGGCGGAATTTGCGCCCTCACCCGGAACGGGGCAAGCCCGGCGCGACGGAGCGTTGCTCCTTCACGCCGGACAGCAAGGGTCAGGCCGCGTCGCTGGCGTCCGCGTGCCAGGCGATGACGCGCAGGAAGTCCGGCCCGAAGGCCTCGGTCTTGGCGCGCCCGACGCCGAAAACCTCGCCGAACGCAGCCAGCGTTTTCGGTTTCTTCGCCGCCATGTCGAGCAGCGTGCGGTCGGAGAAAATGACATAGGCCGCAACGCCGCGTTCGCGCGCGATTTCAAGGCGTTTGGCTTTCAGCGCGTCGAAAAGCGCGCGGTCGGCGGGCGCTTTCGCGTGCGCCGCCGCCGCTTGCTGGCGCTGGCGGGTGCGCGGTTCGGGGCGCATGGCGAAGGGCGTTTCGCCGCGCATCAGGCCGGGCGCGCGCGGGCCCAGCGACAGACCGCCATAGTCATGATCGACGCGCAAAAGCCCTTCCGCGTTCATCTGACGGACGAGCGCGCGCCAGTCATTCGCCTTCCACGCCTTTCCGGCGCCGTAGACCTTGAGGCGATCATGGCCGCGGTCGCGAATTTTCGCCGTGTCAGCGCCGCGCAGGATGTCGATGACATGCGCGCCGCCGAACATCTCGCCGGTCTTTGCGACCGCCTCGAGGAGGAGACGCGCCTCCGCCGTCGCGTCGATCGTATCGGCCGGGCGCCGGCAATTGTCGCAAGCGCCGCAAGGGCGGGTCGTCTGCCCGAAATGGGCGAGCAGGGCGACGCGCCGGCACCCGGTCATCTCGCACAGCGCGCCCAGCTCCTCGATGCGGCGCTTTTGCGCCGCGCGCGCGGCCTCCGGCGCTTCCGGGCCGATCATCCGTATACGGCGCATAAGGTCGCCGGGACCATAGAGCATGATCGCGCGCGCCGGCAGGCCGTCGCGCCCCGCGCGGCCGATCTCCTGGTAATAAGCCTCGACGGAGGCGGGGATGTCGGCGTGGATGACGAAGCGGATGTCCGGCTTGTCGATCCCCATGCCGAAGGCGACGGTCGCGGCGACGATGAGATCGGGCTCGGTCAGGAAGGCGTTCAGCCGTTCGGTGCGCGTTTGGGGGTCAAGCCCCGCGTGATAGGCGACGGCCCGTCGCCCGCTTGCGCA
>DNZB01000207.1:3145-3391 GCA_003506635.1 Parvularcula sp. | reverse complement strand
TGCGCGGCGACTTCCTCCGTCGCGGCGCGCGAGAGGCAATAGACGATCCCCTGTTCGCCCTCGTGTTCGCGGATGATCGCGATGATGCGGTCCCTCGCGCGGTCCTTGCGCTCGATCGCGATGTCGATATTCGGCCGGTCGAGATCGCGCACGAAGATTTTCGCATCGGGCCTTAGCAGGCGCGCGACGATTTCAGCGCGGGTGCGCTCGTCCGCGGTCGCGGTGAAGGCGGCGATCGCGGCGTCC
>DNZB01000207.1:2435-2713 GCA_003506635.1 Parvularcula sp. | reverse complement strand
GGCGCCATATAGAGAAGCTTCAGGCGCCCCGCCGCGGCCGCGCGCCAGTCGGCGACGCTCTCCTCCCGGCCGCGTCCCGAATGAATGGCGCCGACGGGCGCGCCGACCGCGCGAAGCTGGGCGATCTGGTTGTCCATCAACGCGATCAAGGGTGAGACGACGACCGTCAGCCCATCGCCCGCGATCGCCGGCAGCTGATAGCAAAGGCTTTTCCCCGCGCCCGTCGGCATGATGGCGAGCACGTCGCGCCCCGCCGTCATCGCGGCGACGATCTCTTC
>DNZB01000207.1:0-2094 GCA_003506635.1 Parvularcula sp. | reverse complement strand
TCAGCGCGGCGCCGAAGCGGGCGCCGGGGCGGGCGCTGCGGCCGGGCGCGACATGTAATCCTTCGGCAGGCGCCAGAAATTGTGCTTCATCGGCGCGAGCGCGCGATAGGGCCCGTCCGGCGCGCCGCCCTGGCGCAGCAGCGTCACGATATCCGAAAGGACGGCGGGGTCCTTGCGGAAATAGCTGTGCCCGACGAAGCCGACGGGATCCTCGACATTGATGAAATTGACATTGCGCATCGCGGCGAAGATCTCGATGTCGGTCTCGCTGAGGTCTTCAAGGCGGATGCGCCCGAAGCGTTCGCCCTTCATCAGCGTTTGCGAAATCCTCAGCGCGCCGTCCTTTTCCGTCGCATAGACCGTGATCCGGCCGAACGCCGCGCCGAAACGCTCGGCGATCAGGCGCTGTTCGACGATGCCGAAATCAAGATCGGGCGCGGCCATGATGAGGTTGTCGATGCGGAACTCCTCGCGCGGCTGGCGCCCGGCGGCGCGCGCCTCGATGACAAGCTCGCGCATCGCCGAAGTGACGACGTCCGACCCGCGGCTGTGGGTGATGATGTTGATGCGCCGCGCTTCCGGCGTCGCCGACAGAAGGCGGATGAAGTCCTTGAGGTGATAGATCGTAAATTCGCCGGACTCCCGGTCGGTGAAATAGCCGAACATGCCCCCGCTGCCCGACGGCCAGGAATAGACGACCGGAACGCCGCGGCGACCCGCGAAATGCCAGATCTCGGCGGCGATGAAGGCCGCCTCGTCGAACGGCGTGTTGAAGCCGGGGACGAAGATGAGGAGTTCATCCGTACCCTGAGCGGCGAGGCGGCGGCGAATCTCCCCTTGCAGGGCCGCGTCCGCCGCGTCGTGAAGGCGCAGGGCTTCAGGCGCCGTTTCGGGCCGCCCGGCGACGATGGCGAAGGGCAGGGGCGTTTCGGGATAGCGCCCGCTCTCGGCGACGGATCGCATGGTGAGCGGGATCTTTTTCTTGCGTTCGGCCGTCTCGCTCGCCGCGACGAGAAAATTCCAGGGATTGTCGCGGCCGATTTCGACGACCGCCGCGCCGAAGGCGAGCGAGCGCGAACGGCGCGCGTCATAATTGAAGCGCCCGTCCTTGTCGGTGAAGGCGCGCCGGTCGGTGACGTAGAGAATGTCGGCGAAGGGCGTTTTCAGCGCCGGCGGTATTTCGCTCTCCGGATAGCGCGCGCCGGCGAAGAGATTGGGCGTGGCGACCAGCGGGCGCACGCTGGAGCAGCCCGCGATGACGAGCGCGGCGAACAAAAAGGCCGCGGCGCGGCCGGCATGCGCGATGCTGGTCATCGCCTCGGCTCCCTCTTGCGCCAATCCGGTTCAGGCGTTCATCGCCGCCTTGAAGTTCTCGTCGACCTTGTCGAGGAACTTCGTGGTCGTCATCCATTTCTGATCGGCGCCGATGAGGACGGAGAGGTCCTTCGTCATGAAGCCCTTCTCAACCGTCCGGACGACCGTCTGTTCAAGCGTCGCCGCGAAGCGCGCGAGTTCCGGCGTTCCGTCGAGTTTTGCGCGATGCGAAAGGCCGCGCGTCCACGCAAAGATCGAAGCGATCGGGTTCGTCGAGGTTTCCTCGCCCTTCTGGTGCTGGCGGTAGTGGCGCGTGACGGTGCCGTGCGCGGCTTCGGCTTCCATCGTCTTGCCGTCCGGCGTCAGCAAGACCGACGTCATGAGGCCCAAAGAACCAAAGCCTTGCGCGACCGTGTCCGACTGCACGTCGCCGTCATAATTCTTGCACGCCCAGACATAGCCGCCCGACCATTTAAGGCTTGAAGCCACCATGTCGTCGATCAGGCGATGTTCATAGGTTCCCTTGAACGGCGCGAACTGGTCCTTGAATTCCGCATCCCACAGCTCCTGGAAGATGTCCTTGAAGCGGCCGTCGTATTTTTTGAGAATGGTGTTCTTGGTCGAGAGATAGACCGGATATTTCCGCGCCAGGGCGTAGTTGAAGCAGGCGCGCGCGAAATCGCGGATCGACTCGTCGAGATTGTACATCCCCATATAGATGCCGGCCGACGGCGCCTTGAAGACTTCCTTTTCAATCGCCTCGCCATTGTCGCCTTCCCA
>DNZB01000087.1:6785-14780 GCA_003506635.1 Parvularcula sp. | reverse complement strand
AAAAGTCCCCGGCTTCTGTTGCCAGGCGCCGGGGGGCCCCGCCTGACCCTGGATAGGGATCAGGACTTGAAGGCGTGAGTTAACTCAGCCGCTTACGCAGCAAGAGCGAACTCGTCCGAGTAGTTGTCGTTGGCAACTATCGTTTTTGGTCCAATAACGGAGACCATCCGGGTGAAAGCGTCGTCTTTACACGTCCGTCGAGCCTATTTCGGCCCCGCCGCAAGCCCTTCCTCAAGGACCTCTGGTGGAGCCGCCGGGTACCGCCCCCGGGTCCGAACCGCTTATTGCACGGGCCGTTTATCGCCATAGACGGCAAGCCGGCGCTGTTAAGGTAGGAACAATCCCTTCAAAATTGAAGCCCCCGCCGCAGAATTCGTCAGCGCTGTCAAACGCCTGTTACAAGCGCGCGCTAGAGGAACCGCGTGCGCCTGTGGGGGCGCGACGCAATGGGTGCGCTGTGGAACCGGGCGACTTCAAGAAGTGGCGGAAGGGCCTCAAATTCTCGCAGAAAGAGGCCGCGCACGCGCTCGGCCTCAAACGGCGGATGATCCAATATTACGAAAAGGGCGAGCGCGACGGCGACAAGGTTGAGATCCCGCTCTCCGTGCGCCTTGCCTGTTTCGCGCTCGCTGAGGGCGTCGAGGACTATCACGGCCCCAATCGCAAGATCAGGCGGCGCGAAGACAAAAAAGCGGACGAGCCCGAAGCGGAAAAGCCGAAGGAGAAGAAGAAGGACCGCGAAAAGGAAAAGATCGCCGAGCCGGCCTAGGCGGCTCCCCCGACCTCTCCCCCTGCTTCGTAGGAGCGGACGATTTTCCGCCGGCTATGGCCTCAGCCCTGCGTCCGCCGTCGCCTGACGTTGCTCCGTACCGGCGCCATTGTCGCGGGCGATATAGACGTCGAGCAATTGACCGGAATAGAGCCTGACGCCCGCGCCGCTGATTGCGTAACGCGCTTCAAGGGCGCGGGAATCGACCGCCTCGACCGAGGCGTCGCGGAAATTGGCGCGCGGCTTCAGCATGGCGTCGGCGGAAACGAGCGTCAGCGCGATGCGCGCGCCGGGCGCGCCGCGCACCGCCGCCTCCGCCTTCGCGCGCGGCGAGAAGAAGGGGGCGTTCGCCTCGTCGATCTCAACGCGCAAATTCAGCGTGTCGATATCGCCGACTGAAACCGATGGCGGCGCGGCGTCGCCGGCCCTCACCGCCTCGCCCGCACGCGCATCAACGCGCAGGACAGCGCCGTCGATCGGCGCGCGCAGCATCGTTTGCGCGTGCGCGGCTTTCGCCTCGGCGAGTTCAGCGTCCGCGACGGCGGCTTCTTCTTGCGCGGCGTCGGCGGCGGCGGCGGCGGCGTGCGCAGCCTCGCGCGCCGATCGCCAGGCGAAGGCCGCGGCTTCCGCGTCCGCGGCCATCTGGTCGAATTGCTCCGCGCTGATCGCGTCGCCGGCGAGCGGGCGGAATCGTTCAACGCTCGCGCGCAGGCGCGCCGCGTCGAGCCGTGCAGCTTCGGCGCGCGCATGCGCGGCCTTGGCTTCGGCCTGCCTGAGCGCGATCTCGGCTTTCGTGCGCGCCAGCCGCGCCTCGCTGCGCCTCACGTCCGCGAAGGCGCGCCCGTCGTCGAGAATGAACAGAAGATCGCCCGCCGCGATGCGGTCGCCCGGCTTGACGAAGACCTTGCCGACGACGCCGTCGATATCGGGCGTCACCGTGCGGACTTCGGACGCCGGTTCGACGACGCCGGTCGCAGCAATCGCCGCGGCGAAATCGGGCGCTGTGACGTCGCCTTGCGGTTCGCGCCGTTCCGGTTTCGGCGCCGAGGTCGCCACCGACATTCCGGCGAAGATGAGCGCTGCTACTGCGCCCGCGTAATAGACCCAGTGAAGCCTGAACAGCCCGCGCGTCACGCCGCCGCCCTCCGGCCGGGCGCCGGCGCGGCCTTGTCGCGCTTGCGGCGCGCTTGCGGCGCGGGTGCGGCGACTTCCGCATCGCTGATGATTTCGTTGCGGATGACGAGCCCGTCTTCAAGTTCGATAAGGTGGCCTGCGTAATCGAAAATGCGCGTGTCGTGCGTGACGATGACGACCGCGCGCGCCGGGTCGGCGGCGATCGCGCTCAAGGCGACCATCACCGCCTCGCCGGTCTTTGAATCGAGCGCCGCCGTCGGTTCGTCGCAGATGATGAGGCGCGGGGCGTGGACAAGCGCGCGCGCGATCGCGACGCGCTGCTGCTGGCCGCCCGAAAGCTGGCGCGGAAATTTGCCGGCGTGATCGGCAAGGCCGAGCGCGGCGAGTTCGACGTGCGCCCGCTCGATTGCGACTGCGCGCCTCGCACCGCCGATGATCAGCGGCGTCGCGGCGTTTTCAACGGCGGTGAGGGCGGGCACGAGGTTGTATTGCTGGAAAATGAAGCCGACATCCTCGCGCCGATAGGCGGCGCGCGCGCGCGGCGTCATGCCGGCGAGCGATTTGCCGAAGACGAGCGCATCGCCGCCGGTCGGCGTGAGAAGGCCGCCGAGGATCGACAGCAGCGTCGATTTTCCGCAACCGGAAGGTCCCGCGATCATGGTGAGGCGCCCGGCGCTCGCGGTGAAATTGATCCCGCGCAGCACCGTCTGGCGGCCGCCGGCGGCGCCGAACTCCATTTCAAGATAGCGGCAGTCGATCGCAGCGGACATCGCTAGCCTCGAAGCACGATGGCGGGATCGAGGCGGATCGCGCGGCGGATGCTGATGAGGCCGGAGAAGATCGCGACGGCGAAAACGACGGCGCCGGTCTTGAGGACGACGCCCGCGGGGAGATAGAACCCCTTGAACGCCGGCACCTTTCCGGGAACCGTCTCGAAGAACCACGCCGCCGCCGCAAGTCCGAGGCAATACCCGATCGCAGCGACGAGCGCGCACTGGACGAGCGTCATGCGGATGAGCGGCCAGCTCTCGGCCCCCATCGCGCGAAAGAGCGCGAGATGGCGCAGGTTCTCGGTGACGAACAGGAAAAACGTCTGGATGACGATCGCCGCGCCGACGATGAAGCCGAGCAGGATGGTGATGAAGAAGTTGATCGGGATGCCGGTGTTCTCAAGATAATAATCGATCGTGCGCTGGCCGAACGCCTTGCTGTCGAACGCGGAATAGCCGGTCGCCGCTTCAATCGCCGCGGCGATCGCCGGCGCCGCCGCAGGATCCTTGACGCGCGCGACGATGAAGCTGGGGCTCGCCTCTCCGGCGAGCAGCGCGGCGGTCGAAAGGCTGACATAAATCAGCGGCTGCGAAATGAAGGGCGAGGGCGGATCGGCGACGCCCACAAGCTTCAGGACGCGGCCGTCAACCTCAAGCAGGCGCCCGATCGCGATCTCTTCGCCGGGCCAGATGTCGTTATAGCCGCGCCGGTCGACGATGAAGGTGTCGGCGCTGCGCAAGCTTGTCATGTCGCCATAGAGCATTTTCTGCGGCGCGCCGAGAAGCGAGGCGCCGTCGACGCCGACGAGGATCGCCTGTTCGATCACGGCGCTCGTATCGACGATCGCGCCGCGCCGAAGGAAAGGTGCGGCGTAAGCGACGCCGTCGACGCTTCTCACTCGATCGACAAGGCCGGCGGGCAGGGCGCCCGGATCGTCGAAATAGTCGGAGCGCTTGTCGGCGATCCAGATGTCGACGTCTTCGGCGCTTGTGATGTGCGAGGCTGAATTCGCCATCAGACAGACGAAAATCGCCGCCTGCTGCGCCATCAGCAGCGTAGAGAAAGCGACGCCGAGGATCATGGCGGTCGCCTTGCCGAAATCGGCCCAGAGAATTTGCAACCCGAGAAAGTTCATGCCAGCGGCCGGACCCCGATGGCTTTCATTATCGGGCGTGAATTTAGATCGCCTTAACGAAGCGGCGCGGCGCTTCCATCCGCTAACGGATCGTTAAGAGGCCGCGCGCGCGGGCCGCCGGCCCGCCCGCCAGCGCGTCAGCGCGACGTCAAGGTCCAAAGGGTCGATTGGCTTCGTCAGGAAGTCGTCCATTCCGGCGTCAAGGCAGCGCTGGCGGTCCCTCGCCTCCGAGCTCGCCGTCAGCGCGATGATCGGCGTTTCGGACACCGGCCCGCCGATCGCCCGGATCTTTCGCGTCGCCGCGACGCCGTCGAGCGTCGGCATGTGCATATCCATCAAGATAAGGTCATAGGGCGCCGCTGAAATGGCGTCGATCACCTGGCTGCCGTTTTCCGCGACTTCGGCTCGATGGCCGCGCCGTTCGATCAGCGACTTGATGAGGAGGGCGTTGATCTTGTTGTCCTCGGCGACGAGGATTTTCAGCGCCGCCGGCGGCGGCGGCTGGTCTTTCGACTTGTCCTGGCGGCGTCGCTGCGGCTGCAGGTCGGCGGTCTCGTTAAGGATGGCGATCAGCGTTGCGGCGCGAATCGGCTTCATCAGATAGCCGCTGAACCCCATGCGCCGGAAGCCGTCGATGCGCCCGCGCGTCGCCGGCGTCAGCATGACGTAAGAGGCGCCGGCGCCTTGCGTCAGGCGCTGGCCGCCTTCGACCGCGATGTCGAGATCGCAGATGAGAATCGCCTTCGGGCGTTTCGCGAGCGCGGCCGCCGCCTGCAGCGCCGAACCAGCCGCAATGACGTTGACCGCGCCAGACGCCTGCAATTGCAGCTTCAGGAAGCGCTGCACCGTTTGCGAGCGCGAAGCGACAAGCACCGCCTGACCGGCGTCGCGCAAGGGCGGCAGGTGTTCGGTCTCCGCATCGTCGATCCGCATTGAGAGCAGGACGGAAAAGACGCTGCCCTGTCCCAACCGGCTTTCGACACGCACCTCCCCTCCCATCGCATCGACAAGCCGGCGCACGATCGCAAGGCCGAGGCCGGTGCCTTCAAGCCGCCGCTCACGCCCCGACGCGGCTTGTGAGAATTCGTCGAAGATCAGCGCAAGGTCCTTCTCGTCGATGCCGACGCCGGTGTCGCGCACATCGATGCGCACACGGCACTTGCCTTCACTCGACTCAAGATGATGCACTTCAAGGCAGACGCCGCCGCGTTCGGTGAATTTGACGGCGTTGCCGGCGAGATTGAGAAGAATTTGCCTGAGGCGCATCTCATCGCCGAGAAGTCCCGCCGGCACCGCGGGCGCGACAAACGCGGCGATTTCGATATTCTTCTGCGTTGCGCGCGGCGAAAGAAGTTCAGCGACGCCTTGCACGAGCGCGCGCAGGCTGACGGGCGCGGAATCGATCTCCAGCTTCTCGGCGGCGATCTTCGAATAATCGAGAATGTCGTTGATGAGCGTCAGCAGCGTCGACCCCGATTCATGAATGGCGTCGACATAGGTGCGCTGCGACGGTTCTAGTTCGCTGTCGAGGAGGAGCCCGCTCATGCCGAGAATGCCGTTGAGGGGCGTCCTCATCTCGTGGCTCATGGTCGCGAGGAAGCGGAGCTTGGCTTCCCCGTCGCTGGAGGGTCTCGGCGCGGCGGCGACGGCGCGCCCGACGAGCACAAGGCTGCCGTCGGCGCGGCGCGACTGCGACCAGTCGAAATGATGGCCCGTGTCGGCGCACAACGCCGCCGCGCGCTCGCCGATCCAGCGGCTCTCATCGTCCCCGGCGATCGCGAAGAAACTCGAATTCGCCCAGGCCGCGCGCTCGCCGTCGTCGCAAATGACGACGGCATCCGACAATTCGTCGAACGCTGCGCTCCTCGCCGGCATGAAGTCCCTCGCTCCCCCGAAGCGCGCAGTCTCGGGCAAAGCGGTTGCGCTTTGGTAAGGGGGAATGGTTAACGGGAACGACCGGGCGCGGGCCGGCGACGGGGGCGCGGGTCCGACCCTCCGATGGCGCATTCGGGCGCGCTGCGGCCGCCCTCTCGCCCGCCCGCGGGGGGGCTTGCGCCCGGTGTGCTAGCGTAGTAGCACGCTATCGCGTTAAAGCGGAGCGCCGCCCCTTGACCATCGCTAGGAAAGCCGAGCCGGACCTCGTCGACGCCGTTCTCGCCCTTAAGACACGGGGGGAGGCGGAGGCGTTTCTCGCCGATCTCCTGACGCCGGGGGAGGTGAAGGCCTTCGCCGAGCGCTGGCGCGTCGCGCAACTTCTCGACGAGGGGAAGCTTTCCTATCGCGAGATCGCGGAGAAGGCGGGCTCCTCGACCGCGACGGTCGTGCGCGTCGCGCGGTTCCTGAAAGACATGCCCTATCGGGGCTACCGCGTTGTGCTCGACCGCCTCAAACGGAGCCGCAAGAATGCAGCCTGACCGATTGAAGATCGCTGTCCAGAAGGGCGGGCGCCTGTCAGACGACAGCCTTGATCTCGTCGCCGCTGCGGGGTTTCGCATCGTCAGGGGCGTCAACGAGCTTGTCTATCGCATCGACAATGCGCCGATTGATCTTCTGCGTCTGCGCGACGATGACATACCGACCTTTGTCGGCGACGGCGTCGCCGATTTCGGCATCATCGGACGCAATGTCCTGCGCGAACGCATCGGGCGCTCACAGCCGATCGAGGTGATGCCGCTCGGCTTCGGACGCTGCGACCTCAAGATCGCCGCGCCGGCGGAGTTCGATTATGAGGGGCCGCAATCGCTCGCCGGCAAGCGCATCGCGACGTCCTATCCAAACGTTCTTTCCGCGTTCTTGAAGGAGCGCGACGTCAGGGCGGAGGTCGTCTATATGCGCGGTGCGGTGGAGGTTGCGCCGCGCCTCGGCCTTGCGCAGGCGATTTGCGATCTCGTCTCGACCGGCGCGACGCTTGAAATGAACGGGCTCGTCGCTTTCGACACCGTGTTGGAGAGCGAGGCGGTGCTGGTGCGATCGCCGAAGCTTCAGTCTTGCGCGCTTTCCGACAGCATCATTGCGCGCTTTCGCGGCGTGATCGCGTCGCGCGGCGCGAAATATGTGATGATGAACGCGCCGAAAGACCGGCTTTCCGTCATCTCCGGCTTGCTGCCGGGGGCCGAAGCGCCGACGGTGACGCCGCTTGCGGGCCGTGATGACGCTGTCGCTGTGCACGCGGTCTGTCAGGAGAACGTCTTCTGGGAGACGCTGGAGAAACTGAAGGCGGCGGGCGCCTCGTCCATTCTCGTCCTCCCCATCGAAAAAATGATGTGACGCCGATGCGCCGGTTCGACTGGAACGCCCTTGATGAGGCGGCGCGCCGCGCCGCGCTCGCGCGCCCTGCGCGCCGGACGGATGCGCGCGTCATAGAGACAGTCGCCGGGATCATCGCGGATGTCGAGCGCGAAGGCGCGCGGGCGGTCGCACGCTGGTCGGAAACGCTTGACGGCGCGGCGCCCGCTTTCATCGAGCTGACGCAGGGCGCCGTCGACAAGGCGCGCGCGCGGCTCGCTGCGGAAAATCTCGCCGCAATCGAGCTTGCTGTCGAAAACGTTCGTCGCCACCACGAAGCGACGCGCCCGCGTGCGGCGGAAACGGAGCCTTATCCGGGCGCCGTTTGCCGTCAGGTTTTCCGGCCTATCAGATCATGCGGCCTTTATGTTCCGGGCGGCGCCGCGCCGCTTGTCTCGACGCTCATCATGCTCGCCGAGCCGGCGCGCGCCGCCGGCGTTTGCGGGCGCGTCGCGGTGACGCCGCCGCAGCGCGCCGAGCGCATCGCGCCGGCGATGATCGCCGCAGCAGCGCTCTGCGGCCTTGATGGACTCTGGTCCGTCGGCGGCGCGCAGGCCGTCGCGGCGCTAGCCTTCGGCGCCGGTCTTCCGCGCGCGGAGAAAATCTTCGGTCCCGGCAACGCCTATGTCGCGGAGGCAAAGCGCCAGATCGCCGCGCGTGGTCTTTCGGGGATCGACTTGCCGGCGGGACCGAGCGAACTTCTCGTCATCGCTGACGCCAGCGCCGACCCCGGCGTTGTCGCTGCTGATCTTCTCAGCCAGGCGGAGCACGACGCCGACGCGCAGGTCATTCTCGTCGCGCTCGACGATGGCGCGGCGCGGCGAATCGAGCGCGAGGTTTTCCGCCAGCTTGAAACGCTGCCGCGCGCCCGCGTCGCGCGCCAGAGCCTTGAGGAAATGCG
>DNZB01000087.1:0-6431 GCA_003506635.1 Parvularcula sp. | reverse complement strand
GATCGATGGGTCGACGGCGTCGAAAGCGCCGGTGCGATATTCGTGGGCGCGGCGAGCGGCGAGACCTTCGGCGACTACGTGAACGGTCCCAGCCATGTGCTGCCGACCGACGGCGCCGCGCGCGCATTCGGCGGCGTCACCGTCCAGTCCTTCCTGAAGCCAATTTCGGTGCAGACCTTGAGCGTGGAGGCGGCGCGCGCTCTGGCGCCGGCGGCCGCGCGTCTTGCCCGGCTTGAAGGCCTCGAGGCTCATGCGCGCGCCGCGGAGCGGCGGTCGTGACGGAGCTCCCGCAATTGGCGCCGCTGCGCGCGCGCCTCGCCGCCGTGTTCGGGGTCAGCGCGGAGGCGCTCTTGCCGGTGCGGGGCTATTCGCATGCCGCCGACATCGTGGCGTGGTGCGGCGCGCCCGGCGAATTCATCAACGAGGCGGAGATTGAATGGTCTGACGACAAGTCGCGCGTGGAGGACGCGGCGTCAGGGACAAGCCTCATCGTCTATCGCGAAATCGGGGCCGTTTACGGCGCTGCAACGCCCCTCTGCGGCGCGCTGGTCGCGGCGCCTGAAACAATTGCGCGCTTTGCGGCGACGGTCGGCGGAAATTATCTCCATCCGCTGATCGCCGCCGAGACGCATAAGACGATCGCGCCGCCCCGTCTGGCGTTAAGGGACGCGCGCATCGCAGCGTTCCGGGCGGAGCGCGCGCGCCTTATCGAGCTATTGGAGCGCGCCGAAGGCGTCCGCAGGGTGACGGCGGGCGAAGGACGGTTGCTTATTGTCACGACAGAAAAGGCGGACATAGCGCTGTCGCGCGCTTCGGCGTATGAAGCCGCCGTCACGCGGATCGAGGGCATCGTCCTCGCCATCGACATCGGCGACGCAGCATCGAACGACCGCGCGCTCGCCGCGTTTGGCGCCGCGCCGCGCCGCGCGCCGCGCATCGGCGAGGCCATTCGCGAAACGAAGGAGACGAAAATCGCTGTTCGCGTCGATCTCGACCGCGCAGACGATGTTCGCATCGACACCGGCGCCGCTTACTTCGACCACATGCTCGAACAGATCGCCGCGCATGGGGGGATTTCTCTGACGCTCGCTTGCGAGGGCGATACGCAGGTCGATCTGCACCACACCATCGAGGACTGCGCGCTGGCGCTGGGGCAAGCCTTGTCGGCAGCGCTCGGCGAACGCCGGGGCATCGCGCGCTACGGCTTCACCCTGCCGATGGACGAGGCCGAGGCGAAAGTCTCGATCGACCTCGGCGGGCGCCCCTATTCGGTTTTTGAAGGCGCATTCGCCGCGCCGTTGATCGGTCAGTACCCGACCGAGATGACCGCGCATGTTTTCCGCTCGCTCGCGCAGTCGATCGGTGCGGCGATCCATGTCGCCGTCAAAGGTGAGAACGACCATCATAAGACAGAAGCCTGCTTCAAGGCCTTCGCCCGCGCGCTGCGCGCCGCCATCACCGTCGAAGGCGATGCGGTCCCCTCGACCAAGGGAGCGATCCTGTGACTGTCGGCGTCATCAAGATCGGCGTCGGCAACACCGCGTCCGTCCTTTTCGCGCTCGAGCGGCTCGGTGCGAAGGCCGTGCTGACCGACGATCCGCGCATCGTCGCGGAGTGCGAGCGCATCATTCTGCCGGGCGTCGGCTCGGCCCTGTTCGCGATGACGGCGCTCGCCGAAAAGGGCCTTTCGCGCGCGATCCTTGAATTCGCGCGGCCGGTGATGGGCGTCTGCCTCGGCCAGCAAATGTTCTTTGATTCGAGTGAGGAGGGCGATGCGACGGGACTCGGCCTCTTCGACGGGCGCGTCACCCGGCTGAAGGCGAGCCGCGCGACGCCTGCGCCGCATGTCGGCTGGTCGCGGTTGACGAAGACGAAGGAAAGCGCGCTGCTTGAGGGGGTCGCTGACGGCGCCTATGTCTATTTCGTCCACTCCTATGTCTGTCCGGTCACGGAAGCGACGGCGGCGACGGCCGCTTATGGCGAGACCTTCTGCGCGGCGATCGAGAACGCAAAGGTCTGGGGCTGCCAGTTCCACCCTGAGCGGTCGGGCAAGGCGGGCGCGCGAATCCTTGCGAATTTCCTGGCGGCGCCATGCTGATCCTTCCTGCGATCGACCTTAGGGGCGGGCGCTGCGTGCGTCTTGCGCAAGGCGATTTCAACGCGGAGACGCGCTATGGCGATCCGGTCGAGCAGGCCTGCCGTTTTGCGGATGCGGGCGCGGAATGGATTCACGTCGTCGATCTTGACGGCGCGCGTGACGGCGCGGCGCGCCAGCGGGCGCTGATCGGCGAAATCGTCAGGGCGTCGCGCCTCAATGTTCAATGCGGCGGCGGCGTCCGGAGCGCCGGCGATATCGCCGCGCTGCTCGACATCGGCGTCGCGCGCGCGGTTGTCGGATCGGCGGCGGTGTTGCGCCCCGATGAGTTCGCCGCATGGACTGAGGCGTTCGGCGCCGAGCGCGTCTGCGCGGCTTTCGATGTCCGACCGGAATTCGGCGGCTACGCCGTTGCGACGCACGGCTGGAAGGCGACGTCCGGCGTCCTTCTCGACGCGGCGATCGCGAAAGCCGCCGCCGGCGTTCTCCGCCACGCGCTGATAACGGACGTGTCGCGTGACGGCATGCTCGCCGGACCCAACACGCCGCTTTATTCGGATCTTCGCGCCGCTTTTCCCCGCCTCGCCGTGCAGGCGTCCGGCGGCGTCTCGACGCTCGCCGATCTTGCGGCGCTGAAAGCCGCGGGCGCGGCCGGCGCCGTCGTCGGGCGGGCGCTTTATGAGAAGCGCTTTACGCTGGAGGACGCCCTTGCCTGCTAAGCGCATCATCGCGTGCCTCGACGTCCGGGGCGGGCGCGTCGTCAAGGGCGTGAAATTTGAAGGCCATCGCGACATGGGCGACCCTGCAGAACTTTCCGCGCGCTACTGCGCCGACGGCGCCGATGAGATCGTGATCTACGACATCACGGCGTCAGCGGAACGCCGCACAATCGACTATCGCTGGCTCGCCGGCGTCTCGGCTGCGCTCGACGCGCCGCTGTGCGTCGCCGGCGGCATCCGCACCATCGATCAGGCGGTCGCCTGTCTCGAAAGCGGCGCCGACAAGGTGTCGATCAATTCCCCGGCCTTGGAGCGGCCTGAATTCATCACCGAAATTGCGGCCGTCGCCGGATCCCAGTGCGTCGTCGTCGGCGTCGACAGCCGGCGCAACCGCGACGGCTGGGAAGTTTTTCAATATACAGGCGACACGCGCACGATCCGATCTACGGGGCGCGCGATGCTCGACTGGATCGCAGAAGCGCAAGACCGCGGCGCTGGAGAAATCGTTCTGAACTGCATGGATCAAGACGGCGTCGGCGAGGGATATGACATCGGCCAGCTCGCCGCTGCGCGGGCGCGTCTGTCGATACCGCTGGTCGCTTCGGGCGGCGCCGGCTCGGCGGAGCATTTCGCCGAGGTGTTTGCGCGGGCGGACGTGTCGGGCGCATTGGCGGCGGGCGCCTTTCACGCAGGGCGCCTGACGATCCCGGGCGTCAAGGACGCGCTCGCGGCGGCGGGCGTCGAGGTGCGGCGATGACGCTGACGGCGCCGACGATTGATTTCGCGAAGGGCGGGGGGCTTGCGCCGGCGATCGCGCAGGACGCCGCGACGCTGCAAGTCCTGATGCTCGCCTTTATGGACGCGGCCGCGCTCGCCGAGACGGCGGCGAGCGGCGAGGCGACATTCTATTCGCGCTCGCGCGGCGGCCGCTGGCGCAAGGGTGAAACATCCGGCCATCGCCTCAGGGTCGTGTCGATCGAGGCCGATTGCGACAGCGACGCCATTCTTCTCAAGGTCGAACCGATGGGGCCCGCCTGCCATCGCGGCACGGCGAGCTGCTTCGCCGACGCCGCCGCGCCGGGAATCGGAAGGCTTGGCCTTCTTGAGCGCACGATCGGCGAGCGATCGACCGGCGACGGCTACACGGCGCGCCTCCTTCAGGGCGGCGCGAGGCGCATTGCGCAGAAAGTCGGGGAGGAAGGCGTTGAAACGGCGCTCGCGGGCGCGGGCGGCGGCGCCGATGAGCTATGCGCGGAAGCGGCGGACCTGCTCTATCATCTCCTCGTACTGCTGAAGGCGCGCGGCCGTTCGCTGGATGACGTCATGCAGGTGCTGGCGCGACGCGCGGAGAAAAAATCGTGACCGGTCCTGTTCCGCGCCCGGCGATCCGCGGCATCGGCGTCTACGTGCCAGGCAAGTCCCGCGTCGAGGGCGCCTTGCGCGCCGTCAAATTGTCGGCGAACGAAAACGCGCTCGGCACGAGCCCCAAGGCCCGCGCCGCCTATCTTGCGGCGGCCGATGGTCTCTTCCGCTATCCGGACGTTCGCGCCGGCGCCTTGCGCGCGGCGGTCGCGCGGAAATTCGATATCGAGCCGGAGCGGCTCATCTTCGGCGTCGGCTCTGACGAGATTTTCACGCTCGCCTGCATGGCCTATCTCGACCTCGGCGATAACGCCGTGCAGCCGGAATGGGGCTTCGCGGCCTGGCGGCTCGCGGTTGCGGCGATGGGCGCTGAGATGCGCAATGCGCCGGAGCGCGACTATGTCGTCGATGTCGACGCCATTCTCGACCGCATCGACGCGCGAACGAAGATCGTCTTTCTCGCCAACCCCGCGAACCCGACGGGTTCCGCCATTCCTTATACGGAGGTGTTGCGCCTGCAGCGCGGCTTGCCGGAGACGGCGCTCTTGGTGCTCGACGGCGCTTACGCCGAGTTTGCGCGCGCCATGCCGGGCTTTGACGCCGGACTCGATCTCGCGCGGCGCGCGCCGAACGTTCTGATGACGCGCACCTTTTCGAAGCTCTACGGCCTGGCCGGCCTGCGCGTCGGCTGGGCCTATGGACCGGAAAGCGTCATCGCCGCGCTTGACCGTGTTCGGCTTCCCTTCAACATGACCGCGCCGGGAGAGGCGGCGGCGATCGCCGCGCTGGAGGACGACGATTTCGCCCGCGCCTCGATCGCGCATGTCGATCGCGAGCGTGCGGCGCTTGAAGACTTCCTGCATGGCCTCGGCGTCAGAACGATCCCTTCCTGGGCGAATTTCGTGACTCTTGTCTTCGATGAGGACGCGCGCGCCAGGGCGATCGACGAGCGGCTTGCGGGTCGCGGCGTGCTGGTGCGCGGCCTCGCAAATTACGGCATGGCGAACTGTCTGCGCGTGACGACGGCGTCAGCAGAAGACATGGCGGCCTTCCGCGCGGAATTCGAGCTGACGCTGGCGGGTTGATCGACGGGCGCGGACCGGGATAGCTAGGGCGGAAAGAGCGAGAGCCTCCGCCGATGAGCGAAAACGCCAGCCGCTTTGACCAGTGGATCAGGACCCGGTTCGTCGATTTCAACACGGCGCTGGAGGAGATCTATTTCGCGCAGGCCGACCGCGCCGCCGTCGAAGCAGCCGGCGACGCAGAGAAGCGCGCGCTGGCGGAGGAGGGCCGCGTTCATGTCGAGGCGTTGCGGCGCGAAGGCAACACGGACGAAGGCTTTGACGTCGCCTTCGACGTGCTCGGCGATCTCGGCCTCTGGCTCGCGGCCCTGCGCCGGCATGAGCTGACCAATCCGGCGCGCGAGGCGAAGTCGCCCTTCGCCGAAGCTTCCGCGCTCGGCCTTCACATCGGCGCCTCGATCGGCGTCGCGCCGCGCTTTGCAACGAGCCATCTCGCCACCCACAACCGCGCCGTCGACGGGCGGCCGAAATGCTTCACGCATTTGAGGGACGAAAAACTGTTCCTTGACTACAACACGCGCGGCATCTTCGCTTACAAGCGGGCCGCCGACGCGCTTATGCGCATCGTGCCGCTCGGCGTCTCGCACCCCGTGGCGGAGACGCTGTTCGAAGACGCGCTGACGGCCTTGAACGACGTCGCGCGCTGGAACGATGTTCTCTACACGGAACTCGACACGGACCGCTTCTTCTACAGCGTCCGACCCTATTACAAGCCCTATCGGGTCGGGCGCCAGGAATATCGCGGCGCAAACGCCGGCGATTTCGCCGGCATCAACGAGATCGATCTCTTGACGGGGCTTTGCCAGGCGAACGATCCCTATTATGCGCAGCTTCTCGTCGACAAGATGCTGTTCATGCGGCCGGAGGATCAGGCGTCCTTGCGCGACGCCATGCGGCGGCGGGATTTCCTCACGGTTTTTCTTGAAAGCGCGCCAAAGTCGAAGGAAGAGCCCTGGTTCCGGCGCAACGCCGCGAGATTCGTCGCCGTCTGCGAGGCGCATGGCCGAACGGCCGCGCAGCACCACGACCGGCTTGTCGCGCGCTTCATCGAAAAGCCGTCAGCGGCGCTCGACGCTTCAAGGCTGGCGCAAGTAACAGCGAGCGGCCCGCCGCTCGGCGTGTTGCTCGCGGCGCTCGAAATCCTGCGCGACCTCCGGCTCGCTGCGCCGCGGG
>DNZB01000151.1:3744-6132 GCA_003506635.1 Parvularcula sp. | reverse complement strand
ACCGCGTGGTTCATGGCGCACCGCATCCGCGAAGCCATGGCGCCCGCAAAGCATGAGCGCGGACCGGCAGGCGGCGAAGGCAAGATCGTCGAAGCCGATGAGACCTACATCGGCGGCAAAGAGAAGAACAAGCACGCCGTGAAGCGTCATTCGGGACGCGGCGGCGTCGGCAAGCAAGTCGCCTTCGCTCTTGTCGAGCGCGGCGGCAAGGTCCGCTCATACCATGTCCCGAACGTGACCGGCGAAACCCTTCGCCCGATTATCGTTACCCAAATCAGCCGCGACAGCGCGCTAATGACCGACGAAGCCGGTCAGTATCGCCATGTCGGCGCGGAGTTCGCGCGCCACGGCAAGGTCAATCACGGTATCGGCGAATATGTGCGCGGCGAAGCCCATACCAACACGGTCGAAGGCTATTTCTCGATCCTGAAGCGCGGGATCGTCGGCACCTACCACAGCGTCTCGGAAGCGCACCTGAAGCGCTACTTGGGCGAGTTCGACTTCCGCTATAACCACCGCGAAGCGGTCGGCATCAACGATACGGAACGGACGGACGCCGCTATCGCCGGAACGGTCGGCAAGCGGCTGAAGTATCATCAGGCTAACGAAGCGACGAACGCTCAAGCAGAAGGCGCGGGCGTTCTTGCGCTGGCGCGCTAGGCAGGTTTTGCCTTCTTCTTGTTTTTAGCTTTCGCCGCTCTTGTTGCTTTCAAAGGTTGATGCGGCGAAGGCGGCGTCCTTAGCATTTTTCGAATCACTGCATCTCGGCGCTCGGCGGTCGTTTCTCGATTTTTCGTTTTCGGCATCAATGACAGTCCACATTCACAAGCCGACCCGGCTCCCGCCTTTTGGGCGCTGCATCTACTGCAATGCGAGCGACGAAAACGGGCCTCTAACCTCAGAGCATGTAGTGCCGTTCTTTTTGGGCGGGAACCTGGAAATTGATGAGGCCAGTTGCCGAGATTGCCAAAAGATCACCACAAAGATCGAAGGTCACTGCGCATACAAGGTCTTTCACCAGTATCGTCACGGTGTGGGAATCAAGTCGCGGCGATCGATCCCCCAATCAATCCCCGTTATTTTTCATACCAATGCGGGCCCTAGCGTCCGCCAAGTGCCCCTTGGTGACCAACCTCAAATCATGACGCTTCCGATTTTTCCTGAACCCGGAATGCTTGAAGGCCGCACGCCAAAACAGCAAATGCAACCCGAGATCATGACGGCGTGGGTTTCTCAGGCGATCGAGGAGCGCTTTGAACGCTCAAAACGCGAAGGAGACGAAGGCTATAGTCTCGATGCAGAGTACGACGTTGATATATTTGCTCGCTTCATTGCAAAGATCGGCATCGCCGCATCCGTCGCGATATTAGGCTTTGAGCCAACTAGTTCGTGGCTGGGGCCTCTCGTTCGTGGACTCGACAAGAATGTCGACTATCTGATTGGCACCCTTTTCGAACCATCAAACAACGTCAAATCAGTAACTGCCCTGCTTCCCAGACAGGGTGACGTTCACCTCTTTGGATTCGAATTTCGAGCACAGCCGTCTCGTACGGAAGGCGTCGTAGTCGCGCGTATCAAGTTTTTTGAAGCGCTGGGTTCGCCCACCTACCTAGCGGTAGTCGGCCCTATGGAGTTGCATGATTATGAGAAGCGAATTGCCGCAACTCAGTCAGTACTTCCCGAACGCACAGCCTGAAAAACTCTCTATCTTTTTCAGCGAGCGCTTCCCAAGCAGTAGGATCAGCGGGATCAAGGTGCTCCATCTTTGACCGAAGCGCCCTTGCCAGCGCTTCGATCAAAGTACCACCATCGGGCACCGGCCTGTCAGGCATTCACTTCCCTTTCTTCGGATGGTATGTCAAGTGCATACATCCCTTTTCAAGGGAGGGAAAGCGGCCTCTAAGCCCTTTCTTTCGTCTTCGCCGGCCGCGTCACCATCCGTTTCTTGATTTCGGCGATCGCCTTTGCGGGGTTCAGCCCCTTCGGGCAGACCTGCGCGCAGTTCATGATCGTGTGGCAGCGATAGAGCTTGAACTCGTCTTCAAGCTTGTCGAGGCGGGCGTTCGCCGCCTCGTCGCGGCTGTCGGCGATCCAGCGATAGGCCTGGAGGAGGGCGGCGGGGCCGAGATATTCCTCCTCGCCGTTCTTGTCGCCGTTCCACCAGTAAGACGGGCACGACGTCGAGCAGCAGGCGCAGAGGATGCACTCATAAAGCCCGTCCAGTTCCTTCCGTTCGTCCGGGGACTGAAGGAATTCCCCGGTCCTGCCCGTGTTATCGGCCTTCAGGAACGGTTCGATATAGGCGTGCTGTCTGAAGAAATTGGAGAGGTCGGTGACAAGGTCCTTGATCACCGGCTGATGCGGCAGGGGATAGACGGCGATCTCGCC
>DNZB01000151.1:0-3400 GCA_003506635.1 Parvularcula sp. | reverse complement strand
TCGCGGCAGGATCGGCGGAAGGCGAGCGTCGGATCGACCTCGTTCTTGATCTTCAAAAGCGCGTCGAGCACCATCGACACGCCGGAGGCGTCGATCTCATAGGTGTCGACGCGCGGGTTCTCCGGCGTCTCGGGATCGTAGCGATAGACCTTGAAGGTGCGCGCCTTGGTCCCGGCGGCGAGGCGATGGGTCTTGCCCTTGCCGGTGATCCTGGAATTTTTCGGTAGGGTCAGTTGAACCATCGCCGCCGGGACTTTCTCTTCGTTCAAGGTTGCCGGGAAAGACGCGCGCCGTACCAGTCGAGATTGCGCGTGACGGCCATCGTCAGCGCGACCGCGCCAAAGGCGGCCGTCGAACCGATCAGAAGCGCGTAATCCTCTGATTTCATGAGGAGGTATATCAGCCCATAGGTCCCTGCAAAGGCGATGAGGGCGAGAACCCCCTTCAAAAAGCTGCGAAAGACGGTCGCAGCGTAAAGTCCGCACAAGGCGACCGTCGCGGCTGCAGCGCCGATAAAGGCCGTGTCGAAGCCGATATGCTCGGCGAAGGCGAGGACAAGGAGATAAAAGACGACCTGCGCAAGGCCGAGAAGGATATATTGCGCAGGGTGCGCCCGCCCGCCCATCGTCGCTTCAATGAGGAAGAAGGTCAGGAATACGAGGCCAAGGAACATCAGCGCGTATTTCAGCGCCCGGTTGACGCTGGTGTAAGGGCTCTTCGTCGCCACGAAATCGACCCCGAAGGCTTCCGCCTCGAAGCGGCCGGCGATCCCCTGATCGGCGAAGAAGGCGCGCGGGATGGCGCGGGCGAGATAGGGAACGGTCCACGCGGCGTTGAACCCCGCTTCGCTGATCGTCCGCTCGTCCGGCAGGCGCGCCCCTTGAAAGGACGGGTGCGGCCAGTCGCTCTTGAGCGCGACCTGCGTCTCCTCGCCCGCCGGGGCGAATTTCAAGGCGCCCCCGCCGGCGATCGTCAGGCGAAGGTCGAAGCGGACCCCTTGCGACGGGTCGGCGATCGGCAAAGCGAGGCTGAGGCCGCCGGCGTCGACCGGCTCGGCCCCTTGCGCGACAAGGCCCGGCTCAAAGGCGGACGCCGCCGCCGCGCCCTCAAGCGTCAGCGCCGGCTTGCCGCGCACGCCCTTCAGCGCGGCGGACCCGCCGAGCGCGAGCCCCAATCGCGCTTGCGGCCAGAAATAGGTGATCTGCCCTTTCGGCGGGTTGATCGCGTTCAAGGGGCCGAAGGCGCCGCTGAACCGCAGATCCGCTTCGAACAAGGTCGCGTCGAAAATGCCGCGCCGCCGGCTTTCGGTCGCGACCGCGCCCTCGACGGCGAGCGTTTGCGGCGTGAAGGCGACATGGGTGCGCTGGCGGATCGGGTTTCCCGTCTCGCGGTCGACGCCGATGTCGATCAGCGCCGGAACGAGAATGATCGGCCCGCTGATCGTCTGCGCGCCGCCGGCGCTGTCATGGATTTCGCGCCTGACCTCCTCGGCCCGCGCCGAACGCTCGAAGACGAGCGCGTAGATCATCAGGCAAGGAAGCCAGAGCAGGAACGCCAGGCCCCCGACCAGCAAAAGCTTCAGCCCGAACGAGCGCGCGGGCGCAAAAGGCGATGTCACAAAGGTCTCTCCTGATGTTGGCGAGACCGCCCCTTGCGCGCAAAGGCGGGCCAATGGAGGGCGCGGCCGCGATTTTCAGGTGTCAGGCGTATGGCCTAAATCAGGCGCGCGCCTCAGGGTCGGCGCTCTTGCGCGCGACGCGGGGGTAAAGAAGGCAGCCGAGGAACAGGAACGACGCGGCGATCAGCAGCATCAGCGCGCCCATCCCCCCGCCATTGTCGCCGAGATAATTGCCGACCGCGCAGGTCGAGGCGATGACGAGATAGGGCGTGACCGGCGGCTCTTCGCGCATGTAGCGGATGACGAACATCGCCAGCGAAACGATCAGCAGGCCGATCGAATAAAGGTCGAAAACCGAGACCATCCCTGCGCCCCCTATGGGACGCTGACGCTAAGGGGCGAGGGTGAAGCCGGGGTTAAGGACGGGATGAGAATTGGCGGCGCGCGCCTCAAGCCCGATCAGGACCCGGCGCCTTCGCTTGAAAAATGCGCGATGAAGGCGTCAATGACGTCGGCCCAGCGCGCGATATTCGCCGAAATGTGATCCGGGGCGACGCCGCCTTGAAGCTCCATCACATAATCGACGCCGACAAGATTCTTCGCCGGCAGAAGATAGGCGCGGCCAAACACCTGACGGTCGTTGAAGGCGTTGACGGCCTTGTAATCGGCCGCCGTCGCCGCGCGGCCGAGTTCGAAATTGGCGAAGAACATCAGGGTCGAACAGGCTTTCGGCGCGCCCTTGCAATCAAGGCCCCGGACCCAGAATTCGATCGCGCCGGCTTGCGCGGTCGCGACGGGCGCGCCGGTTTTTGCGTCCTCGATCACTTGCGCCGACAGCCCGGCGCCGGTCAGCGCTGCACCGAGCTCCTCGCCCGTCAGCGCTGATTTCGTCTGCGCAACGGCCGGTCCGGCCAGCAGCGCCGGCGCCAGAAGCAGCGCCGCCGCGATCACAAGCTTGTTCACCAAACACCCCGTTGACGCCCCGCGCCGATAATGACGCCGCGCGCGCGGCTGGCAACCCGCAACGGCTTGGCGGCGCGTCGATTTTCGGCGCATGCTGTCGTTTCGGCCGCGTTGACAGGGAGACCGCGCCGCCTATTGTCCGGCGCGATTCCCGGAGCCCCCGCAAAGGACCGCCATGGCTGACGCCGCGCCGCAAAGGCCGCTTTCCCCGCACCTCCAGATCTGGCGCTGGACGCCGGCGATGGCCGCCTCGATCACCCACCGCGCGACCGGCGCGGCGCTTTATGCCGGAACGATCCTCCTCAGCGTCTGGGTGTTCGCGCTGGCGCTTGGACCGGGCGCCTTTCGCCCGGTCGGCGCGATCTTGTCCTCGCCGTTCGGGATCGCCGTTCTCGCCGGTTATGCTTTTGCGCTCCTTTTCCATGCCTTCAACGGGCTGCGGCATCTTTATTGGGACCAGGGGCGCGGGCTCGACGTCAAATCGGCGCGCGCGACCGCGCTCGCCGCCTTCGCCGCGGCGCTCGGCCTTGCGGCCGTCCTCGTCGTCGCCGCCTTGATGAACCGCGCGGGCTGACCGATGACGCACAAGGGAACAGCGACCTTCATCGCGCAGCGAACGAGCGCGGTCATTCTCCTGCCGCTCGCCGTCTGGTTTCTCGCCGGCGCGGTGGCGCATGCGGGCGCAACCTATAACGAGATGCGCACGTGGCTGGCGACGCCGCTGAACGCCGTCCTGATGGGCGCGTTCCTTCTCGCCGGCGCCTTTCACATGCGCATCGGCCTTGACGAGATCATCGACGATTACATCGGCGCGGGCGC
>DNZB01000139.1:8115-8235 GCA_003506635.1 Parvularcula sp. | reverse complement strand
GTGATCGATTGCGATGGCCGGCAAGCTTTCGGGAAGCTCAAAGCCCTTGAAGGGCTCCTTGCGCGGGCGCGCCGGCGGTTGCGCAAGGATCACGCAGTCCTCGATTTCGAGCGCGCGGAT
>DNZB01000139.1:0-7764 GCA_003506635.1 Parvularcula sp. | reverse complement strand
CTGACATCGTTCAGCTCGACGCGCCGCGTGAGGTCGCCGGTCAGCGAACCAATCTCGACTTTGCCGCCGACGGCGCGCTCGATCCGCCGTTCAGCGAACGTCGCCAGCGCGCCCCGGCCGGCCGGCGAAAAAACGTAAGTCGCGATCATCGCCAGCGCAGCGGCGGCGACGCTGACGGCGGCGAGCGCGATGATGGCGGCGCGGCGGATCAAAATGGCTGCCCCAACGAAATATAGAACTGAAAGCCGCGATCGGTCGGGCGCCTTTCGAGCGGCAAGGCGACGTCAAGCCTGATCGGTCCGATTTCCGACAGATAGCGAATCCCGCCGCCGGCGCCGATGAGATAGTCGCCGGTGAAGTCGGGGAAGCTTTCAGAGAAGACGGCGCCAGCGTCGGCGAAGGCCGCGAGTTGAACGGGTCCGAGTACTTTCGCGCGCGCCTCGATCGCCGCTTCCGCCGCCGAGCGCCCGCCGATCGGCCTGCCGTCGGCGTCTAGCGGGCCGACAGACTGAAAGTCATAGCCGCGAACCGAAGCGCCGCCGCCGGAGAAGATGCGCTTGTTGACGGGAAGCGAACGCAACGCAGAACCTGCGGTCGCCGCGACCCGGAAACGCCCGGCGAGGGCGAATCGCTCGCCGTCGCCGAATTGGCGCCGCGATCGGCCGACGAGTTCGAGACGCGTGAATTGGTCGGTGCCCGTGTAAGGGACCACGAACAGCGACGCGCGCGCCCCTGATGACAGCGCCAGTGGATCGTCCTCGGTGTCCCACGTCGCTGACAGCGGCGCGGAGACAAGGTAGGTGCGTTCATCGGGGACGCCGGGGGCGATGCGCAATCGGCTTTCAACGCTTGAAGTTTCAAGCGCAAGGCCCGCCCGCGTTTCAAGCCGGTCGTCGAGCCATCGCCGGGCGAGGCCTGCGCCAAGTTCGAGCGAGCGGGCGTTGAACGCATCTGTCGTCTCATTGATGAATGCGAGATTGCCGAAGACCGAGCCTGGAAAGCGCGGCAGCGGCTTTTCGACCTCTACGTCGAACGCCTGCCGGATTTCCGTCCCTTCGATCTCGGCGCGCGCCCGTTCGCCGCGCCCCGCGAGGTTGCGATATTCAAGAAAGAGCCGCCCGCCAGGGCCTTCCGCCGTCGAAAAGGAAACGCCAGCGCCGATCGTGCGCTGCTTGCGCTCTTCGATCGTCACCTTCACCGGCGCGCGCCCGTCAGGCGCGATCTCGCCCGCTTCGACTTCTATCGACGAGAAGAGCCCGGTATCGGCGAGGTCTTCCCGAAAAGAGACAAGGTCCTCGCGGTTGAAATAGGCCCCGTCGTCCCATGTTTTCAGTCCTGCGACGAAGCGAGGCTTCGTCTTCTTCGCGCCGACGACCTCAACGCCATTGAATGTCGCGCGCGGGCCGCTTTCAAATTCGTAGACGGCGTCGGCGACGCCCTCGGCAAGGCGCGCCTCGGCGCGGCGCGCGACAATCCGGGCGCGCGGAAATCCCTTGCTGAGGAGATGGTCGAGAAAGCGCTTCTGATTGTCTTCTAGCGTTGCGCCGTCAGCCCTGTCGCTCACCTCGATTTCGGCGGTCTCGAAGGTCGCGGGCCGGTCCGGCGCGGCGTCATCCTTATAGACGACGACGTGCCGCTCGATCCTGAATTTCGCGCCTGGCTCGATCGAAAAAATCACCGACGCTTGCGCATCTGCGTCGCCCGCAGCCTCGACGCGGTAGGTGATCGCCGGATTGAAATAGCCGGCCGCCGCCAGTGCGCGGCGGATCACATCGCGGTCCGACGCCGCCGCCTGGCGCAAACTTGCCGTCGTCGGGTAGGAGCGGCGGCGTAGAGATAGATCGGTGAGTCGCTCCAGTTTGTGCCGCAGCTCCGGCGGCGCGCCGTCATATCGGACCGCGTAATCAGCCGCATTGGCCGCCCCCATGGAGAGCAGCGCAGCGGCGCAGGCTGACAGAATGGGCGCTCTCACCAACGACGCTCCGCCGCCACGGCGCTAAGGGAATCCTTTCGGGAAAGACCCGGTTGCACGCGAGAATGGCGGTCCATTCGTTAACCTTGCGCTTAAAATTCGTCGGATTTGCGCCGATCTGAAGGCCGCCTTTCCAGAGCGTTAAGGCTTTGTTAAAGGCGCATGCCGCGCGGCGGGCGCGCGTGGGAAGGAATTTTGATGGCGCATCCCTTGAGCGGCGCGAATGTCGGGACGCTTGCGTCCGCGATCGCGCGCGCGGGATTTCCCGCAAATCCTTTGAAGACCGCAGCGATCGCCGGCGCGGCGATCGGACGCTGGCCGTTTTCGCTGGCTGAGAAGGTCCTGATTGAAGGCTCGCTTCCGGCGCTGCATGAGATTGAACCTCCGGTCTTTATCCTCGGCCATTGGCGATCCGGAACCACGCACCTCTACAATGTAATGTGCAAAAGCGGCGACTGGAGCTATGTGCCGCCGCTGGCGACCGGGCTGCCGTGGGACATGTTCGGGATCGGCCGGGCGATGAGGCCGCTTCTCGAACGCGCGCTGCCCGAACACCGCTATATCGACAACATCCCGGTGACGCCGGAAAGCCCGCAGGAAGACGAGATCGCGCTCGCCAACATGACGGCGCTGTCTTTCTATCACGGCATCTATTTTCCGGCGGCCTTCGACGAATTTGTCGGCCGGGGCGTTTTTTTCGACGGATGCAGCGAAGCGGAAATCGGGGAATGGCGCGGCCGTTTCGTCTATCTGTTGCGGAAGCTGTCGAAACTGCAAGGCGGCCGGCGCCTGTTGATCAAGAACCCGGTCTACACCGCGCGCCTTGCTCTCCTTCGGGAAATGTTTCCGCGTGCGAAGTTCATCCATATCGAGCGCAGCCCCTATGACGTGTTCCAGTCGATGCGGAATTTCTACCGCAAGCTGTTCGCCGAATTCGCGCTTCAGCCCTACGGTCACGTCGACATCGACGAGACGATTTTCACCGTCTATGAGCGGATGATGGACGCGCTCTTGGAGGATTCGCGAGGGCTTGGCGCGCCGGACTATGTCGCGCTGCGCTATGAAGAACTCGATCGCGACGGTCTTGGCGCCCTTCAAAAGATTTACGAGACGCTTTCACTGCCGGGTTTTGACGGCGCGCGCGAGAAATTCGCAGCCTATCTGGCCTCCGTCAGCAATTTCGAAAAGAACCGGTTCGATTATCCGGCAGAGGATGCGTTGAAGGTCGAAGCCCGCCTCGGCCGCTTCATCGAGCGCGGCGGCTATCGCCGCCACGGCGCCGCACGATGACTGGCCGCGACGCGCTGGCCGTCTGCTTGCTGGCCGCGCTGGCTGGCGGCTGTGCGCGCAAAGTAGCTGAGGTCCCGCGCTTTGCGCTCGACCAATGCGCGCGCGTGACATTGGTCGACGAGACGACGGGCGCGGCGATTACCGGCGCGGAAGACCTCGATATCGACCGGAAGGTCGGCCGGATTTTTATTTCCGCTTACGACCGCCGCAGCGCCGAAGCGGCGGCGGCGCGGCGCGACAAGATCATGCCGCAGGGGGGCGTTTACGCGATCGACATCGCGGCGCTCGCAAGCGGCGCTGCGTCGTTCAAGCTTCGCTCGCTGGTCGATCCATCCATGATCAAGGGCGGATTGCGGCCGCACGGGATCGCGTTCGATCCCGCAAGCGGCGAACTTGCCTTCATCAATCGCGGTTACGCTGCTGAGGGGAAAGCATGGCGCCGGCAGATTGATCTTATCACGGTCGACCCGGACCGACCTCTAGAGGCCAAAGCCGCTCGCGCTGACTGCGCGGCGAACGACGTCACGGCGAAGGATGGCCGATGGGCGCTGACGCTTGATCATGGCGGGTGCGGCTGGCGCGCGGCGCTGGAGGACATCACCGGCGCGCGCGGCGGCCGGGTCATCGACGCCGCCGGCGATGAAATCCTGTCGGGCCTCGGCTTCGCCAACGGCGCTGTAACGGCGGCGGACGGCACGATCGTCGTCGCCGCGACGCGCGAGCGGACGTTGCGCGTCATCGACGGCGAGGCTGGCGCGACGCTGGTTAAATTGAACGCCGCGCCCGACAATTTGACCTTGTCAGATGACGGACGCATCGTCGCCGCCGTTCACCCGAATCTCCTGTCGCTCGGCGCGCAGCGCAAGCTGGGCCTCGGCCGCAGCCCAAGCCGGGTCGTGGAGATCGGCCTTCCAGGCGGCGAACAGCGGCTTCTGTTCGACGATCCGAAGAACGCGCTAATTTCGGCGGCGACCGTCGCCATTCGCACCGCGGACCTTCTCGTCATCGGTTCGGTGATCGACGCCGGACTTGTCGTCTGCCGTGAGCGACCGGCTTCGCCATGAGCTTGTCGCTGGTCACTGGCGGCGCCGGGTTCGTCGGCGGACGGCTCGTTCGCGCCTTGCAGGCGCGCGGCGAGCGCGTTCGCGTCATCGATCTCAATCCGGTCGCGGACGTTGAAGCCGTCATGGCGTCGATCGAAGACGTCAGCGGGGTGCGCGCAGCGATGGCCGGCGCCGATGTCGTCTATCATCTCGCGGGGGACGCGCAACTTTGGGCGCGAGACGCCGGGCGATTCGAGCGTATCAATCATCAAGGTACGCGCGCGATCCTCACGGCGGCGGTGGAAGCGGGCGTGCGCCGTTTCGTCCACTGCTCCAGCCTGACGACCCTCGTCGGGCGCTCGGCGCCGATCGGCCCGTCGACCGCGGACGAAACAACAGAGATTTCGCCGCAGGAAGCGTTCAGCGGTTATCCGCGCTCGAAGGCGCTCGCTGAGCAGGCTGTACGCGAAGCGGTCGCGCGCGGCCTCGATGCGGTTATCGCGATCCCGACCGAGCCCCTGGGCGCCGGCGATGTAAGCCTTACCCCGCCGTCACGGATGATCGTCGATCTTGCCAACGGGCGAATGCCGGCGACGATCGATTGCCTGTTGAACTTCGTCGCGGTCGATAGTCTTGCGGACGGCCTGATCGCCGCGGCGACGAGGGGCAAGCGCGGGCAGCGATATGTCCTCGGCGGCGAAAACGTGTCGATGGCGCGCCTGCTCGCCGAGATAGAACGCCAGACTGGCAAGACGATGCCGCGCGCGACATTGCCTTACGCAGTCGCGCTCGTCGCCGGCGCGATCGACACCGGCGTCGTCGCGCGCATCACCGGAAACCGGCCGGCCGCGCCGCTGACGGGCGTCCGCCTTGCGGGCCGGCGCGTATCCTTCTCCAGCCTCAAGGCTGAGATCGAACTCGGATGGAAATCGGCGCCGTTTGAGCAAGCGCTCGGCGACGCGCTCCGCTGGTTCCGGGGCGAGGGGCTGATCGCGTTCTAGTTTTTTCTCGCGAATACGAAATCGGCCGCGCCCTTCAGCGCTTCGGCGCGGTCGCCGAAGCGGTCGAGATGCGATTTGGCGCGCATCACCAGCGCCTTCGCCTTGTCGCGCGCGCCCTCGGCGCCGAGCAGTTTGACGAAAGTCGCCTTGTCCATATCGGCGTCCTGGCCGACGGGTTTTCCGAGCGCTTCAGCATCGCCGAACGCGTCAAGAAGGTCATCGACAATCTGGAAGGAGAGCCCCAGATCCTCTGCGTAGAGGCGGAGCGCTTCAATCTCCGCTTCATTCGCGCCGCCGCAGATGCCGCCGGCCATCGCCGAAAAGCGGATGATCGCGCCGGTTTTCAACCGTTGCAGCTCTTCAATTCCCGCGAGGTCGAAAGTCTTTTGCTCGGCGTAAATGTCGATCATCTGACCGCCGACCATGCCGCCGCGCCCCGAAGCTCGGGCGAGCTCCAGCGCCAGGCGGCAGCGCACCGCGCCGTCGGGATGGGTCTCGGGTCCGGCGAGAACTTCAAAGGCTTGCGTCAGCAGCGCATCGCCGGCGAGAATAGCGGTCGCATCGTCAAACGCCTTATGAACCGACGGCCGCCCGCGCCGGAGATCGCTGTCGTCCATCGCCGGAAGGTCGTCGTGTATCAGGCTGTAGCAGTGGATCATTTCGACCGCGCACCCCGTCCTCAGCGAACGCTCGCGCGGGGCGCCGAACATGTCCGCCGCCGCGACGACGAGGAACGGGCGCAGCCGCTTGCCGCCGTCGAGCGCGCCGTGGCGCATCGCATCGATGACGCGGCCGAGCGGCCCGGCGCGCCGCGGTAGCATGGAGTCAAGCGTCGCCTCGACAAGGCGCGCGACATCTTTGATCGACGTTTCGAAAGCGGTCATGAAGCCCCGGCTATCCTTTGGCTTGCGCGCTCTTAGCGGCGGCGCGCCGCGAGCTCAACTGCGCTGTCGTTCAGTGAAGCCGGCGCCGCCGCAGGGCGCGCAAGGTCGCGCGATAAGGCCGGTTTTCCCGCGACCGCCGCACTCGGGACAAACGGAAAGGCGCGCCGACCTTGCGAACGAACGAAATAGATCCGCCGGCTCGCCCTTGGCTTGATTGGTGGCAAAGCGCAGCGCCGCTTCGGAGCGCGCCGCCGGAAAAGCGTCGATGAAGGACGCGGAGCTGATGCCGCTCAGCAAGACAAGAATGTCCCGCTTCCACGCTTCGAGAATGAGCCCGAACATTCCCTCGCTGAAATCGCCGGCGGCGGCCACCCCGCCGAGGAGATAAAGATCGCCGTCATTGTGAAACGTCGCCACGCTGATGTGAAGATTGCGATTGACCGCGTCAAGCTGCGCATTCGAGAGGGCAAAGCCTGAAAAGCGCGCGAGAAATCCGACTTCGGCGACCCGGTCGGCGTTTCCCTCGATGAGGACCAGCGCAATGACAAACCGGACCTCGCCGTCGGAAACGCCAAGGAGCTGAAATCCATCGTCCTCGCCAAGGTCCTCTAGCGCGTGATAGCGGTTTTTGAGAGCCGAAATGACTTTGCCCTTCGGCCAGAAGGCCCGGGCGAGTCGGCCGCCTTTTTCAGAAAAGCGTCTCATCATTTGCCCCGCCTGTCCCAAGGCTGAAGCTAAGGCCTCAACGGCGGTTGCGCAAACGCTGATGATTCAAGCCGTTAAACCACGATTTTGCGATGCAACAAACATGGGATATAGACGAGTTATCGAGACGCAATAACTCGTGAACCCGGGCGGTCCGAGCGATGATTGCCGGGCCCGCAATCGCATGGAATAACGGCCGCGCGATGGGCGATCGAGCCCCGCGAGAGGGGGGCAGGGGATGTGGAAGGAAGCGCCGGAATGGCTGAAGCGCGCGCCGCTTTGAAAGTAATCCTTGCGCAGCCGCGCGGCTTTTGCGCCGGCGTCGAGCGAGCGATTGATATCGTCGAGCGCGCGCTCGAGAAATACGGCGCGCCGGTCTATGTCCGTCATGAAATCGTCCACAACAAGCGCGTCGTCGACACGTTGCGAAATCGCGGCGCGATTTTCGTCGAGGAAGTCGACGAGGTCCCGACCGGGGCGGTGACGATTTTCTCCGCGCACGGCGTTTCGCAGAAGGTCGAAAGCGGCGCCAAGCTGCGCGACCTCGACATCATCGATGCGACCTGTCCGTTGGTCACAAAGGTCCACAAGGAAGGCCGCCGCTACGCCGAAAAGGGCTTTGATATCGTCCTCATCGGCCATATCGGCCACCCGGAAGTCGAAGGCACGCTGGGGCAGATCCCCGGCGTCGTGCATGTCATCTCCGAGCCGCACGAAGTCGCGACGCTGAATGTGCGCGACGCCGAGCGCGTCGCTTTCGTCACGCAGACGACGCTGTCGGTGAACGACACGAGGGACGTGATCGCGGCCCTCAAGGCTCGGTTCCCGTCGATCATCGGGCCTGACACGCGCGACATCTGCTACGCGAC
>DNZB01000224.1:3191-5753 GCA_003506635.1 Parvularcula sp. | reverse complement strand
GATCGCGTGCTGCCGGTGACGCGCGCGCTTGGCGCCTATGTCGAAGCGGCGGGCGTCGACCCGGCCCGCATCGAGGTCATTCCAAACGGCGTGGAGGCGGCGTTCCTGAAGGAGCACGATCCGCGGCCCGTCCGCGCGCGCTACGGCCTCGACGGGAAAATCGTCCTTGGCTTCACCGGTTTCGTGCGCGACTGGCACGGGCTCGATCGCATCGTCGCCTATCTCGGCGAGCGCCGGCGCAGCGATCTCGCATTTCTGATCGTGGGGGACGGCGACACGCGCGCGCGTCTTGAAACACAGGCGGCGGCGCTCGGCGTACGGGAAAGCGTCATCTTCACGGGCGTCGTTCAGCGCGAGGATGTGCCCGCGCACCTCGCCGCTTTCGATGTCGCGTTGCAGCCGGCTGTGACGGCTTACGCTTCGCCGTTGAAGCTCTTTGAATACATGGCCGCAGCGAAGGCGATCATTGCGCCCGACGCGCCGAATATCCGCGAAGTGATCGGCGACGACGCCGACGCGGTCCTGCTTCGCGAGGGCGATGACGCCGCGCTTTTCGGCGCGCTCGACGCGCTGGTCGCGGATAAGGCCCGCCGGCAGGACCTCGGCGGCGCAGCGCGAAGAACTCTTTTGCGGCGCGGCTTCACCTGGGACGCCAACGCCGGGCGGGTGGAGGCGCTGGCGCACGGCTTGTTGAAAAAGCCGCGCCGACAAAGCGCGATGTAAAAAAGAGGTCGCCGGCTAATCATTTAAAGTCGCGCGACCGATCAAAGGGCTGGCGGAAATCGCTGATTCTTGATTATTGCGAATTGCGCTCAGCCTCGCCGTGACGCCGTCACTGCGCCGGCGTTTTCGTCGAGCGCGCGTTCGGCGAGCGGGGGCGCGAGCGGACTGTCGCGCAGCATGCCTTCCCATTTCGCGACGGCCGCGGTGGCGACCGAATTGCCGACGATATTGGTGCCGGACCGGCCCATGTCGAGGAACTGATCGACCGCGAGGAGGAGCAGGAGGCCGTCCGCCGGCAGATTGAACGCTGTCAGCGTCGCGGCGATGACGACCAGCGAAGCGCGCGGAACCGCCGCCATGCCCTTCGACGTCACCATCAGGAAGAGCAGCATGGTGATCTGCTGCACGGCTGTCATTTCGACGCCGTAAGCCTGCGCGATGAACAGCGTCGCGAAGGCGCAATACATCATCGATCCGTCAAGATTGAAGGAATAGCCGAGCGGCAACACGAAGCTTGCAATGCGGTTCGGCACGCCGAAGCGCTCAAGCCTTTCGAGCAGCTTTGGATAGGCCGCCTCCGAACTTGCGGTTGAAAAGGCGATAATGACGGGCTCGCGGATCGCCGCGACAAGCTCGCCGATGCGCCGGCCGATCACGAGGCGGCCGGCGAACGCCAGCGCCGCCCACAAAATTAGCAGCGAGAGATAAAACCCGCCGACGAACTTTCCATAGGTGATGATGACGCCGAGGCCCTTGGTCGCGACGACGCCGGCGAGCGCGGCGAATACGGCGAAGGGCGCAAGCAGCATCACATATTCGGTGATCTTGAGCATCAGATAGGCGCCCTGTTCCAGCATGTCGACGACCTTGGCGGTCTTTTCGCCGAGCTTGGCGAGCGCGACGCCCGCAAACACCGAGAAGATGACGATCTGCAAGATCTCGTTCGTCGCCATCGCCTCGATGATCGAGCGCGGCACGAGATGGGTGATGAAATTGGCGAGCGTGAAATTCTCCGCCGTCGGCGCGACGGCGACGGCGTCGGGCGGGCTTGCGTCAAAGCCCGCGCCCGGCTGAATGAGGTTGACCATGACGAGCCCGAGCGCCAGCGAAAATAGCGATGCGGCGATGAACCAGATCATCGTGCGAAGCCCGACGCGGCCGAGCGTTTTCGGGTCGCGCATATGCGCGATTCCGACGATCAGCGTCGTCAGGACAAGGGGCGCGATCACCATCTTGATGAGGCGAAGAAATATATCCGTGACGATCTTCATCGCCGCGGCGAAGTCCGCCTGGCCTTTGACGTCAAGCTGCGCATGCGCCGCCCAGCCGGCGGCGACGCCGAGCAGCATCGCAATCAGGATGATCTGGAAAAGACGCTTGGCCATGCGGATTTCATTCCCCTGCGGAAGGCCGGGGAACCTATCGAGCGTCGATTACGAAGTCCACGGAGCCCTGGCGCGCTCCTGAAAGTGCGAAGCGGTTTTCTGACACGAGCGTCGCCCGACCAGAAGTCTGGGCCGCGCCTGGCGACTCGCGTTCGCGAAACGCCGCCTAGAATCGTTCAAGCAGGCGTTCGAGATATTTGATCTCGTCGTCGGTCCGTTCCCCCTCGGAAAGGCGCCGCCGCAGTTCTTCAAGGAGTTCGCGCGCGCGCTGCGCGTCCGATATTTCAGGAACATTGACGCCGCCGCCCGCCTCGCCGACGGGGCGCCCGAGCGGGTCGCGCAAAGGCTGGCCGCCGCGTCCTTGCGCCGCCTGCGCTCTGGCGCGGTCGGCCTTGGCGAGCGCTTGCGCGCCCTCGCGCATGTTCGCGATCGCCTCCTCCATGGAATCCCGCGC
>DNZB01000224.1:2336-2821 GCA_003506635.1 Parvularcula sp. | reverse complement strand
AGCGACTTCATCAGTCCGGACAAATCGCCGGCGAGGCCGCCTTCGTCTTTGGCCAGATCATCGCCCGTCGCGCCTCTGGTTTCGCCGCGCCGAAATGTTTCGTCGGCGAGCGCGCGCTGGCGCCCGATCAGATCGCCGACGGCGCCTGCCTGTCCGCCGGCGCCCTGCTGCTGGCCGGCGCCGCCCGCCTGGCCGTCGCCCGGGCCTCCCGGCGCGCGGAGATTTTCGAGTAGCTGCTCAAGCTCGGCGAGCGCCTGACGCGCCGCGTTCGCCGCGCCCGACTTTGCAAGGTCGCGCACCTGGTCGAGCATGGCGTCGAGGTCTTCCGCCGTCACCGTTTGATCCGCAGGCGGAGCGTCAGGATCGTGATCGGCGCCAGCTTGCGCGAGCGCTTGCAGGTAGTTCTCGAGCGCGGCGCGCAAGGCTTCGGTAAGACGCTCGATCTCGGCGTCCTGCGCGCCGCTTTCCAGCGCCTCGCGCAGCGC
>DNZB01000224.1:0-2007 GCA_003506635.1 Parvularcula sp. | reverse complement strand
GCGAGCGGCCAGAAATCCTCGACTGTCGATCGGGTGTTTTCGCCCGCGCGTTTGTTGACGCGCCACATCGCCGTGCGAAGCAGCAGATAGTCGGTCGGGCGGTCGAAGAAAAATTCAGGTCCGAGCGTCATGCCTGACAGCGCCCATTCCGTGCGTCGCCACTCCGACGGCGCGACAGCGAGCGTCTGGCGCTGTTCGATCACGGCTTTGGCGAGCGGGTTGAAAAATTCCCGCGCGGGCAGGGTGATCGTGACAGGCAGGGTTTCGCCTTCCTGACCGGCGGCGTCCGTCGCCTTGACGGTCGCGATGACCGACAGCCCCGCCCAGGGATGAGCGGAAAGATCGACCGCCGCTGCCCGCTTTCCGGGCGCTCCCTTCAGCGCATCGAGCGCGATCGATTCGGTCTTCGCGGCGATCTCCGCGCCGAAGGCCGGCGCATCAAGCGGCCTTGGTTGATCGGGGTCGAGCCTCAACTGCAACACGACCGCCGCTGCGCCGTAATCGTCGTCAATCGTGACCGTAACCGTCAGGCGCCCGTCCCGATCAGGGGCCGGCGCGCCTTCAAAAACGACGGTGGGCGGGCGGTCGTCGATGACGTTGATCGGCCAGCGCGCCCGGCGCCCGCCCGCCGACAAGGTCAGCGTGCCGGTGCGCGCCAGCGTCAGGCGCGCGCGCGCGGACCCTTCTTCGCCTTCGCGCTCGGCCTTCGTGGTTTCGCCCGGCGTCCGCAGCCAAAGGCGGTAGCGCGCGCCGGGTTTCGTCTGGATGCGAACGATCGAGCCTTCAGCCGCGTCGATCTGTTCGCGCGTTCCGCCAAGCGCGTCCGCAGCGCGAAGGAGGTGGAGCGGCGCCTTGCCCGTGTAGGCCGGGGGCTCGATCCAGAGATCGGCGAACCCCCCGCGCGCGATCGCCGGGTCGCTTGGGCTGAACGCGCCGGCGAGGCGCTGCGGCGCTTCCCGTCCGGCGACCATGACGCCGACAGCGAGAACCGCGAGCGCCGCATAGCGCAAACCCAACGGATCGACGCTGTTCGCCGTCGGGGCCGGGGCGCGAAGATTGGCCGCTGTCCTCCTCGCGCGCGCGTCCGCAAGATGGGCCCGCCAAAGCGCGTTAGAGCCGGCCGCCGGCGCATCCTCGAGCGCGCGCAAGGGCTCGTGTCGCATCTCCCCGTCGCGTTCGATGCGGGCGAGCGCCTCGGCGCGCGACGGCCGCAAGGGCCGCGGGCAGCGGCGCCAAAGGAGAACGGCGGCGAGCGCCGTCAGCAGGAAAAGCGCCGCCCAATGCCCCCAGAAACCGAAATGGCGCCACAGGTCGAAAAGGCCCAAAGCAGCGATCAGGGCAAACGGCGCTGCGGCGATGACGAGCGCCGGCGCGGCGCGTTCGAAAAAGAGAACGAGGCGCGCCAGAAAAACCTGGCGGTCCGGCGCCCCTCCGGTCAGGGGCGCGCCGTTCTGGGCCGCCCTCCCGGAATGCGCCAATTCGGTCGTCATGGTTTTTGCACCTTACCGCCCGCCCGACGCGGCGTCGATCAGCGCCGGGCGCGCCTTGTCCTCAATCCGCGCCCCGTCGTCGCGGAATCAGGTCGCAACGAAGGTTAACAGGAGAAGCTGACCGCGTGGTTTCGCTGTTCAGGACAAAACCGCCCCGCCAAACCCTCGCCGATCAAGCGACGGCGGCGCGCGCCGGCCGGATCAACGCCGTCGTCGCCCTCGCCGCGGTATTCGTCTACAATATCGTCGGCATGCTCGACATCTTCTCGACCATCGCCGCGATTGAGCTTGGGCGCGCGCAGGAGGCGAACCCGCTCATGCGCGCAGTGATGGACGCCCATGGGCCGGGATGGATCGGCGCAAAGCTTTTCCTGCAACTCGTCATCTCGGGCATGGTGATCTGGTTCCCGCACCGCATCGTGCTGACGGTGTTCACCCTCGCGATCACGCTGAACGGCCTGATCGTGATGAACAATTTCTGGATCGCGTTCGGCGGCTAGAGTATCCGTTGTGATCA
>DNZB01000222.1 GCA_003506635.1 Parvularcula sp. | reverse complement strand
AGATAAAGGTCCTGAATGTCGGGCGGCGAGGGCTTCAGCGCCACCTGGAACTGGTAATAATGCTGGAACCGGTTGGGGTTGGCGCCGTAGCGCCCGTCGGTCGGGCGCCGGCACGGCTGCACATAGGCCGCATTCCAGGGCGCCGGGCCAAGGCTCCTCAATGTTGTCGCCGGATGAAAAGTCCCCGCCCCCATCTCCATGTCATAGGGTTGCAGAATCACGCACCCCCTGGCGCTCCAGTATGATTGAAGCATGAGGATGATGTCCTGAAAGGATAGGGCGCCGCCGGTCATGGGGCGCCGGGATAAGGCAGGGCCGGAACAGGGTCAACGACCGGGGACGATGGCTGTCGCTGGCTTCTGGACTTGCAGCGCTGAACTCGCGAAACTTGCGCCGTGGCCTCCTATGTCAACCTTCAGCCTGGCGATCCCGCGCCGTGGTTCCATGCGCGAACCGGCGGTTCGCCGCGCTTTGCGTTTGACAGCGCCGCCGGGCGTCACATCGCGCTTTGCTTTTTCGCAACGGCGGGCGATGCGCGCTCAAAGGCGGCGGTCGATGCGGCGCTCGCCCGGCCTGACCTGTTCAATGACGCGCGCGCGGCGTTTTTCGGCGTCAGCGTCGACCCCCGCGACGAGGCCGAGGTCCGCATCCCCGACCGGACGCCCGGCTACCGCTTTTTCCACGATCATGACGGAGGCGTTTCGCGGATGTTCGGCGCGCTGCCGCAGGAGACGGGCGCGGGAACGCTTGAAGCGCGGCGCTTCTGGCTGATCCTTGATCCCGCCTTGCGCGTCGTGGCGCAATTTCCCTTCGACACGCATGGCGAGGCCGACAAGGCGGCGATCGGCGCGCTTGAATCGGCGATTCGCGATTATGAAAAGCCCGGCGCGCACGCCGACGCTCCAGCCCTACTTCTGCCGCGCGTCTTCGACGCGGGGTTCTGCGCCGAACTGATCGCGCTTTACGAGGCGGCGGGCGGCGCTGATTCCGGCTTCATGCGTGAAGTCGGCGGCAAAACCGTCGGCGTTTACGACTATGCGCACAAGCGTCGGCGCGACTGCAACATCGAGGATGAAGGCGTCATCAAGCGCGCGCAAGCGCTGGTCCGGCGGCGCGTCGTTCCCGAAATCCGACGCGCGCACCAGTTCGAGGTGACGCGGATGGAGCGCTACATCGTCGCCTGTTATGACGCGGCGGAGGAGGCGCATTTCCGTCCGCACCGGGACAATACGACGAGCGGCACCGCGCACCGGCGCTTCGCGTGTTCGATCCTCCTCAACGATGATTACGAAGGCGGCGACCTGTCGTTTCCGGAATATGGCGGCAAGCGCTGGCGACCGCCCGCGGGCGGCGCCGTCATCTTTTCGTGCTCGATCCTTCACACCGTTTCGAGGGTGACGAAGGGCCGGCGCTACGTCTTTTTGCCCTTTCTCTATGACGAGGCGGCGGCCCGCATCCGCGAGGCGAACAATTCAAGGCTCTCCGACGAGATCGCGCCCTATCGAGCGGCGACGGGCGCCAAGTCTTGAGGCGCCTCATCGACATTTCGCCGGCGCTCTCGCCCGCAAGCCCGGTTTTTCCGGGCGACACGCCCTTCACGTCGGCGCGCCTTTGGGCGCTTGACGGCGAGTGTCCCGTCAATGTCGCGAAATTCGCGACGACGACGCATGTCGGCGCTCATGCCGATGCGCCCCTGCACTATGACAACGCCGGCGCTCCGATCGACGCTGTGACGCTCGAACCCTATATTGGTCCCGCGACAGTCGTGCATTGTCTTGGCGGCAATCGGATCACCGCCGACGATCTCGACGTCGCGACGGCGGGACGCACCGCGCCGCGTCTGCTCATTCGCACTTTCGCCGCGCATCCCGGCGATGAATGGCGGGACGATTATGCGGCGATCGCCGCCGACGCCGTCGACTGGCTCGCCGATCGCGGGGGCGTGCTCATCGGCGTCGATACGCCCTCTCTCGATCCTGCTGCGTCAAAGACGATGGACGCGCACCGGCGCGTCTTCGCGCGGAATTTGCGCATTCTCGAAGGGCTCGTTCTCGATCACGTTGCGCCGGGCGCCTATGAGCTGATCGCGCCGCCCCTGAAGCTCAAGGGCCTTGACGCTGCGCCGGTGCGCGCCGTCTTGAGAGCGCCGCCATGACGCGCGAGGAGGCCGAGGCGCTCGCCCGCGCCGACATTCTGGCGCCCTTGCGCGCCGCGTTCGATCTGCCGGCGGGGGTTTGCTATCTCGACGGAAATTCGCTCGGGGCGCCGCCGCGCGCTGCGCTGGCGCGTCTGCGCGACTTGTCGGAACGCGAGTGGCGGGTCGGTCTTGTCCGCGCGTGGAATGATGCAGGCTGGATCGACCTGCCGATGCGGGCGGGCGCAAGGATCGCACGCCTTATCGGCGCCGGGCCCGATGAGGTCGTCATCGCCGACAATGTCTCGGCCAATCTCTTCAAGCTGGGCGGGGCCTTGCTTGCGGCGAAGCCCGGCCGCGCGCTCGCTGTCGCGGCCGACGAGTTTCCAACCGATCAATATGTGCTTGATGGACTCGCCGGAATTTCAGGGGCGCGTCTTGTTCGTTTGGCGCCGGGGGAAGACCCGCCCGCGGGCGCGGTGTTCGTCAAGAGCCTCGTCCATTACAGGACGGCGGCCGTCGCCGACATGGCGGCTGAAGAGCGCGCGGCCGCCCAACGCGGAACGGACGTCATCTGGGACCTCAGCCACGCGACGGGCGTCATCGTCGTCGACGCCGCGGCGGCGGGCGCGCGCTTCGCCGTCGGCTGCGGCTATAAATATCTGAACGGCGGACCGGGCGCGCCGGCTTTCATCTATGTGCGCGGCGATGAGGCAAGCGCGCTCCGCCAACCGCTCTCCGGCTGGATGGGGTCGGCTGCGCCATTTGACTTTTCGTCAGCATACGAACCGGCGCCGGGCGTTCGCCGCTTCGCTTCGGGCACGCCGCCGATCCTGTCGCTTGCAGCGCTCGACGCCGCGCTTTCCCTGTTTGAGGGGGTCGATCTTCGCGCAACCGAAGCAAAAGCGCGCCGCCTCGGCGATATTTTCCTCGCCGCCGGAACGGCCGCGGGGCTGTCGCCGATCCTTGTCGAGGGCCGACGCGGCGGGCATGTCGCGTTCCGTCACCCGGACGGCTTCGCGATCGTGCAGGCGTTGATCACGCGCGGCGTCATCGGCGATTTCCGCGCGCCCGACATCATGCGCTTCGGCTTTTCGCCGCTTTATCTATCGTACACGGATGTTTGGAGCGCGGGCGAGGTCTTGCGCGACGTCATGACAAGCGCCGTCTGGCGCGATCCCAAATTCGCCGCGCGCGGCGCGGTCACCTAGACCGCGTTTCCCGATTTGCGAGTCGGGAAACGCGGTCTAGCTCTTTGTTTGGCCGCGCGTTTTGTTCGAAAACCGCTTCGCACTTTTCGGAACGCGCTCTAATAGCGCGCCATCGCCGCCGCGATGCGATCGGATTCGGCGATCGGCGGCAGCGCGTTCAGCGCGTCCTGCAGGAAATCGAGGCCGCGCACGCGCTCGCCGCGCTCCAGCGCGATGAGGCCGCGTCCGACCAGCGCTTCGTGATTGTCGGGCGTGTAAGCGAGAAGGCGCGCGAAGTCGGCGTCGGCGTCCTCCATTCGGCCCGCCGCGGCCTTGCAGAAAGCAAGATCGACCATGGCGTCAAGCGCCCAGGCGTCCGCCGAAAGGCGCGCCGCCGCGCCCTCGCAGGTTCCGACATCATTGCTCTTGCCGAGGATCGCCGTCATTTCGCGCTTGAAGTCGAATGACGGCGCGGGCGCTTGCGCCGGCGCGGAAATGCGTTCCTTGAGGGTCGTTGTGACATCGGGCGCCAGCGCGCGCGGCGGCGGCGACAACCTTTCTGGCGGCGCGAAATCCGGGATGTGCAAGCGCTCCCCAGCGCCGTCGCGCAGCGGCGATTTTCCTTCAAGAACGATGGCGCCGATGAACGGCGGCTCGCCCTTGCCTTCGCGCGGGGCGTCGCCGCGCAAGCCGGGCGTCGCTGAGGGCGTCGTTTCCGGCGTCGCGCTCGCGGCAGCCGGTGAAAGCGCCGGGCCGCGCCCGGGGTCGGTGCGCGGCGCAGCGCGCGCCGGGATTGGCGCGGCGGCGGGCGGGTTCGCCAATACGGTGCGCGCGCCGGCGCGGTCGAAGCGGAACTCGA
>DNZB01000190.1 GCA_003506635.1 Parvularcula sp. | reverse complement strand
GGCGCGGCGCCGGCAGCACGGCGGCGGCGGCCTTGGGCAGGGCGTTCAAATGCGCGCGCAGTTCATCCGCGGCGGCATGAAACTCGGCGGCAAGGCGCGCGCTTTCCCCGGCGCCGCCCGTCGCGTCGTCATTGCCGTTGTCCGGCCGGTCGCTCACGAAATCTGCTCCGCCGCATGCCTGTCGATTGCAGCCCCTTAGCATGGCCCGTCTGAGGCAGGAACGCGGAGAAAAAAGGGCGCAGGGGCGTCAGATTACGGTCCGGACAGCAATGTCCGCCGCGCCGCGGCGAGCGCGTCGCGGAAGACCTTCCTGTCGCCGGTCGCCTGGGTGACGATCAGCGCGCCTTCGATTGTGACGACCGCCCCGGCCGCGCGCGCGCGCGCCTGCGCAGGGCTGACGCCGGCGGCGCCCAACGCAGCGGCGAGCGCATCGATCCACTCAGCGATGATCGCCCGGACCGGCGAGGCCGCCGCGCCGGAGGGCAGCATGTTGGCGACAAGGCAGGGTGTGAGCCCGCCTTCATACATCGCATCAGCTGTCGCAAGCATCGCGTCGACTTTCGCGGCGAGCGGCGAGGCCGCCGCGAGCGGCGCAAACATCTTCTCGCGCATCGCCGCGAGCGCATAAGCGCCGACCGCTTCCGCCATGTCAGGCTTGCCGTCCGGGAAGTGGTGATAGAGGCTCGACTTGCCGAGGCCGGTCGCCGCCGAAATATCGGCGAGCGACACGCCGTCATATCCGGCGCGCCGGAAGAGATCGAACAGCGCCGCAACGATCGCCTCGCGCGCGGCGGGCGCCGCACGAAGGGGCCTATCCTCTGGGGCGTCGCGCATCACCGGCAAGGCTCAACCTTTATTCGGCGCGCGCGATCATAGGCCAAGATCTGAAAGACCGGGATAGTCGTCCGGGCGGCGCCCGTCTGCGCCGCGCTCCCACCGGAAAAGCCGGTCGCTTTCGCCGATCGCCAAATCGTTGATCGACGCGATGCGGCGCGCCATCAGGCCGTTTTCCGCGAATTCCCAGTTCTCGTTGCCGTAGGAGCGGAACCAGGCGCCCGCGGCATCGCGCCATTCATAGGCGAACCGCACCGCGATGCGGTCGCCGCGAAACGCCCAAAGCTCCTTGATGAGGCGATAATCCCGTTCGCGCCCCCATTTTCGCGTCAGGAACGCTTCAACGCCGGCGCGCCCCTCGATGAATTCCGCGCGGTTGCGCCAGCGGCTGTCCGGCGTATAGGCGCGCGCGACGCGGGTCGGGTCGCGGGAATTCCAGGCGTCCTCGGCGGCGCGCACCTTAAGGCGTGCGGTTTCTTCCGTAAACGGAGGTTTTGGTGGACGCTCTTCAGTCATGATGTGTCGTTCCTGTCGCCGGGCGCCGCCTTATCCCCCCCTCCCGCAAGAGCGGGAAGGGGGGCGGCGTCGTTACGCCGCGCGTTTGGCCGCGACCGCCGGGAAGTCGACCGGGGTCTTGAACGCCTCGTTCAGATAATTGGTGAAGAGGTTGACCGCCACATTGCCGACGATCTCGACCAGCTCCGCATCGGTGAGGCCGGCCTTGCGCGCCGCAGCGACATCGGCGTCGGCGACGGCGCCGCGCTCGATGGCGATCTTGCGGGCGAAGCGCACAGCGGCGTCGGCCTTCGGGTCGGATGAGCGCCCGTCGCGATTGAGCGCGATTTCGTCGTCGGAAAGTTTCGCGACATTTTTCGCGACATAGGTGTGGGCGGAATTGCAATAGTCGCAGCCATTGACGTTCGCCACCGCAAGCGCGATCCGCTCGCGCGTCGCAGCGTCGATCTGGCCTTTGCCGAGGGCGCCGGACAAGGCGAGCAGGCCCTCAAGAGCCGCCGGGCTGGTGGCGGCGAGGAGGTAGATATTCGGGGCCTTGCCGAGTTTCGCCTTGATCGCGTTCAGCGCCTCATGCGCAGCGGCGGGGGCGGCGTCGATCGAAGCGGGGGTCGGGATGCGGGACATCGGCTTTCCTTTCAGGAGGGGGGTTGAAGCGATGGCGCCTATGTACCGATCGTTCGGTACAATTTCAAGACGCCAAAGGCCTGCTCCCGCAAGCGTGAAAGGACGCGATCCCAAGTCGCCGAATCTCGGGCTAAAGGCGCTCGTAAGCGCCAAGCGTCAGGAATTCGGCGAACGAATCCTCAAGACAGAGCTTTTCAAGAAGCGCCGCGGCTTCCGCGAAGCGACCTTTCGTCCAGCGCTCGTCGCCAAGCTCGCGGCGCACAACGAGCTGTTCTTCACCAAGCGCACGGCGGAAAAGATCAACGGTCATTTTCACGCCGCCGTCGAGGAGCGCGCCGTTGCGGATCCACTGCCAGATCGAGGCGCGGCTGATCTCGGCGGTCGCCGCATCCTCCATCAGGCCGTAGATCGCGACCGCGCCCTGCCCGGCGAGCCAGGCTTCAATATATTGAAGCGCGACGCGGATATTGGTGCGCAGGCCTTCTTCCGTATACGGCCCTTCTGGCGCCGCAAGCAGATCGGCGGCCGTGACCGGCGCGTCTTCGGCGCGGCGGATGTCAAGCTGGTTCGTCCTGCCCGGCTTGAACGCCGCTGAATAGACGTCATTGACGACGCCCGCGAGCGCGGGATGCGCGATCCATGAGCCGTCATGGCCGTTATCCGCCTCGCGCTGCTTGTCGGCGCGCACTTTTTCCTTGTTGATGGCGTCCTGCTCGGCCGTCTTCGCCGGGAGGAACGCCGACATGCCGCCCATCGCCAGCGCGGCGCGCCGATGGCAGGTGCGGACGAGAAGCCGGGAATAGGCGTCGAGAAAGGGCCTGGCCATCGTCACCGAATGGCGGTCGGGCAGCATTCGTTCCCTGTGATTCTTCAGCGTCTTGATATAGCTGAAGATATAATCCCACCGCCCGCAATTCAGCGCCGCGGCGTGATCTTTGAGTTCAAAGAGGATCTCGTCCATCTCGAAGACCGCCGGCAAGGTCTCGATCAGCATCGTCGCCTTGATCGTTCCGGCGGGGAGGCCGACTTTCTCCTGCGCGTGGACGAACACCTTGTTCCACCACCGCGCTTCTTCCGCATGTTCAAGCTTCGGCAGGTAGAAATAGGGCCCGGCGCCGAGGTCTCTCAGCGCGCGCCAGTTGTGAAAGAAGTAAAGCGCGAAATCAAAAAGCGCGCCCGGAATGCGCTCGCCGCGCCGAAGCACGTGCTTCTCGTCAAGGTGAAGCCCGCGTACGCGCGCGATCAACGTCGCCGGCTTTGCGGTCAGCGCGTAGGACTTCCCGGTCGAGGCGTCCGCATAAGTGAGCGTGCGCCGGATCGCCGCTTGCAGGTTGATCTGGCCGTCGATGACATTGGCCCAGGAGGGGCAAAGCGCATCCTCAAAATCCGCCATGAAAACCTTCACGTCGGCGTTCATGGCGTTGATGATCATCTTCGCGCTGACCGGCCCGGTGATTTCGACGCGCCGGTCGAGGAGGTCCGCCGGCAGCGGCCCGACGGTCCAGTCGCCGTCGCGGATCGCCTTAGTTTCCGCCCGGAAATCGGGTAGGGCGCCGGCGTCGATGCGCGCCTGCCAGCGCCGCCGTGCGGCGAGGAGGTCCAGCCGCTCGGCCGCGAAGGCCTCAATGATCTCGCACAGGAAGGCGGCGGCCTCGGGCGACAGGACGCGCTCGGCGCGGGCGTCCATCGCCCCCATGATCTCAAGCCCTGCCCGCTCGCACCCCATGACGCCGCCTCCCGATTTCATTGCGTTGCAGCAAAGTGGCGCGGCGCGCCGCCGGGCGCAAGCCGCCGGACTGTCCGGCGGCGCCCCGGACGTCGTTAATCATGTCGCCTCATCAAGGCTTAATCGCCGCATGACATATTGAAGCGTTCCGCGCCGGGGGAGACCCGAGACAGTGGAGGCAGGACGGTCATGGGTTTGCAGCGGGTGCGCGGCTTTGGCGCGGCGGAAGGCGGCGCGTCGGCGGTCGAGTTCGCGCTCGTGCTGCCGGTTTTCCTCGCCCTCACCTTTTCAATCCTTGAAGCCGGCTATTTCTATTTCGTCGAATCCGCCGTCGAGGCGGCGAACGCCAAGGCGGCGCGCCTCATCCGCACCGGCCAAGCGCAGACGACAGCCCTGTCGCGCGACGCCTTTTTCGACGAGATCTGCAAAGTCGTCGACATTTTCGGCGACTGCGCCGCGCAGCTGACCGTCGACGTCACCCGCTATGCGAGTTTTTCAGCGCTCGCGGCTGATCTTTCCGCGCCCACCTGCCGCGACGCCGATCCCGATGACGTCGACGCCCTTCCCTATGACGCCGGCGGCGCGAGGGACATCGTGCGGGTGCGCGTGTGTTATCTCCACAAGAGCTTCAATCCGGGTCTCGGCCTCAACCTTGAAAAGACCAACGCGGGCGCCTTGCGCATGATCTCGACGTCGATCTTCAGAAACGAGCCTTTCGAATGACGATGCGCGGGCGATTTCCTGACGAATTCCTCCTCCGCTTCGCGCGTTCTGCGTCGGGCCTCGCCGCCGTCGAATTCGCGCTGATCGCGCCGATCATGATCCTGCTTTTCTTCGGCGTCGTCGAAGGCTCCGGCGCGCTGTCGGCGAGCCGGAAGACGCTGCTCGCTTCCAACACGCTCGCCGACCTTGTCGCGCAGGAGACGCAGATCCTCAAAGCCGATCTCGACGACCTATTCATCGGCATGGAGGACGTGATCGACCCGCGGGACATCGATGTGACGTTTCGCGTCCTTAGCGTCTCCTTCGATACGGCCGACGGCAAGGTGAAGGTCGACTGGAGCTATGATTCGACCGGCGCGGCGCCCTACCCCGCGGGGTCGGAATACGCCGGCGCCCTCGACGTCGCGCTGTTCGACGACACCTCGTCGCTGGTGATCGCGGAGACCGAATATGTTTACGCCTCGCCGGTCTCGCAGAAGATCATCGGGCCCGTGACGTTTGAAAAAGCCGCCTCGCGCTGGCCGCGCCGGACCGCGCGCGTGCGATACTGCGTCGCGGCGGGATCGTGCGTTTGAGCGTCGCGCCGCCCGTCACTTCTTCGTGACGTTGGTGATCTTGTTGCGCGGCGCGTTTTCGGAAGCGATCAGCTTGCGGACGAGTTCCGGCGTCGCTTCAAGCTCGGCCTGATGGATCGCCGACATCGTCCCGTCGCCCGAAACGCGCGCGTCAATCCCGATCGCGTCGGCCGAGCGCACGTTCAAGATGCCCGCCGACATGTCCTCGACATAGCCGTCCGCCGACACCGTGCGCGCCGCGATTTCGTCGCGGAATTTCTGCGCGAGCGCGAAATAGCTGCCGATCGAGGACGCGACATTGCCGCGCGGAATGCCGAAATCGGCGATCTCGTATCGACTGAGATAGGCGCCGGAATTGTCGGAAAAGACGCCCGCGCTCGTGAACACGTATTTCTGGTTGAACGCCGACACCGATTGGGGGTTGGCGTAACCGCCGGTGAAGAAGGTGACGACATTCGCGCCGACGCAGCCGGTGTTGTTCGGCCCGAGACAGGCGAGCGGCACGATGTTGAAATTGAGGGCGCCCCCGATCGAGGCGGCGATGAACGCCTGCCCGTCCGAGGTCCGGCGTTCCTGCCAGACGACGCCAAGCTCGGTCAACACCGGCCCGAGATTTACGGGATCGAAATTCGCCACCATCCCGCGCGGATTAGCGATCACTTCCTGATTTTGCGCGGAGGCCGCGCCCGCGCTGGCGGCGAAAACCGCCGCGGCGGCGGCCAGACGGCCGATCATGTTCGACATTGATATCCCCACCATTTCGCTCGGCCCGACTGGAAGGCAGGAGGCCGACCCCCGCCGATCTCGATCTTGATCCTATCCTCAAACCCCGATTTCGCAAATGGCGCGTGACTTTACCTTTCGGCCATGGTCAATCCGCGCGCCATGGAAAGACCCCGTCCGAGGCCGGCGAAAAAAGCGCGCCCGGCGCATCCTAAAGCTGTAGAAATCCCGGGCCTCGCCGCCCGCCGCGCGGCGCTTGACGTGCTGACGCTGGTGCGCGCCGGGCGCACGATCGACGAGGCGCTGGAGGATTGCCGGTCGTTCAACGCGCTTGAAGGGCCGGATCGGGGCTTTGCACATGCGCTGGCGGCCGGCGTCTTGCGGCGGCGCGGGGCGATCGACCATGTCATCGGTCAGTATATCGACCGGCCGCTGCCGAAGCGCTCCGAAAGGGCGACCGACATCTTGCGGCTCGCCGCCGTCCAGACGCTCTTCCTTGGAACGCCGCCGCACGCCGCGGTCTCGACCGCCGTCGCCCTGACCGAGGCGTTCGGGGAGACCGAAAACTACGCCGGCCTCGTCAATGCGGTTGCGCGCAAGGTCGCCGCAACCGGTTCGGCGCTTCTGACCAAACTTCCCGAGCGTATCGACACGCCGGGCTGGATGTGGCGGAGCTGGGAGCGCGCCTATGGCCCGGATGCAACGCGCGCGATCGCCCGCGCGCACACGGCCGAGGCCCCGCTCGACCTGACGCCGCGCGATCCCGCCGACGGCGAGGCGCTCGCCCGCGACAGCGGCGGCGTGCTGTTGGCGACCGGCTCGGTGCGGCTCCCCGGTGGAACAAAGGTGACGTCGCTTCCGGGCTTTGATGACGGCCGCTTCTTTGTGCAGGACGCCGCCGCGGCGATCCCGGCGCGCCTCCTTGGCGACGTGCGCGGCAAGCGGGTTTTCGATCTTTGCGCCGCCCCGGGCGGCAAAGCGATGCAGCTCGCGGCGGCCGGCGCCGAGGTGATCGCTGTCGACAGTTCCGGCGACCGGCTGAAGCGCGTCGCGGAAAATCTTGCGCGCACCAAACTGACCGCGCTGACGGTCAAGGCTGATGTTGCGACCTGGGAACCGGCAGCACCTGCCGACGCCGTCCTTCTCGACGCGCCGTGCACTGCGACCGGAACAATCCGGCGCCATCCCGATATCTTGTGGGCGAAGACCGAAGACTCATTGAAGGAAACCGCCGCCTTGCAGGCGCGGATGATCGACCGCGCGCGCGCGATCACCGCGCCGGGCGGCATGATCGTTTACTGCGTCTGCTCGCTGCAGCCTGAGGAAGGCGAAAAGCAGATCGCCGCCGCGCTTTCCCGGCACCCCGACCTTGCCCGGGCGCCGCTGCGCCCGGACGAGATCGGCGCGCTGCCAGCGATCAACCGCGACGGGGATCTGCGCACCCTCCCCTCGATGCTCGCCGATCAGGGCGGCCTGGACGGGTTTTTCGCCGCCCGGCTCATCCGCCGTTAACCACTGCGGGGACCCGATCCGGGCCTTGTATAAGGGCGCGGAAATCCCGATATTTGCGCTCAGCTTTCGCAACCGTGAGGAAGAAGACCCCATGAACGACACCCGCAGGAATTACGCCGCGACGACTGCGCGGACCGGCGGTCTCGCCATTGACCAGGGCCTGCGCCAATACATGCTTGGCGTTTACAATTATATGGCGCTCGCCGTCGCGGGCACTGGCCTTGTCTCGCTCGCCATCGCGTCCAATCCGGAATTCGTCCAGACGCTGGCCCGCGGCGGCGTCATGCGCTGGCTGCCTTTCATCGGCATTCTCGGCATCGGCTTCATCGCGCCGCGCGTCATCTTCTCCGGCTCCAAGGCCGCCGCGCACGGTCTTTTCTGGGCCTACGCCGCGCTCTGGGGCCTCGCGATCGCGCCGATGCTTTACTATTTCAATCAGGCGGGCCTCGCGCAGGAGATCTACAAGGCGTTCTTCATCACCGCCGCAACCTTCGGCGCGACCAGCCTTTACGGCTATACCGCCAAGCGCGACCTCTCGGGCATGGCGACGTTCCTGTTCATGGCCTCGATCGGCCTCATCATCGCGATGGTGCTGAACGTCCTCATCTTCAAGTCGACGATCATGAGCCTCGTCACTTCGGGCGCCGTCGTCCTCGTCTTCTCGGCGGTCACCGCCTATGAAACGCAGATGATCAAGGAGATGTACCGCGAAGGCAGCGCCTCGAACGAGCGCGCGTCGATTTTCGGCGCTTTCGCGCTTTACGGGTCCTTCGTGACGCTGTTCACGCATATCCTTAACATTCTTGGGATCATGCGCAGCGAATAGGCGCCTTGCCGTCTCAATCCGGAACCGCCCGCGCCGAAAGCGCGGGCGGTTTCTTTTTCCGCAACCGAACGTGATGGACTGCGACCGCCGCGCGCCTTCCCGCGCCTCGCAACCCGTGCTCAAATCGCGACCATGACCTCCAAAGACCGCTTCGGCCTTTCCATCGCCAGCGCCTGCGCCGACGCCGCGAGCGGCTATGACGCCTATGTCCGCGAATTCCTCTCCTATGGCTCGAAGCTGCGCGATCTTTTCGCGGTCGTCGACGCCTGCCCCGACGCTCCGCTTCTCAACGCGCATGCCGCGGCGCTTCACCTCGCCTTTGAAGGCGCCGAAGGCTGGGCGCATGCCCAGCCCTATATCGACCGTATGCGGACGGCCGCCGGCGCAGGCGGCGAACGGGAACGGATTTTCTGCGCGGCCGTCGAGGCTTGGGCCGCGCGTGACTATTGGAAGGCGCGCGATCTTCTCGACGCGCTGACCGTGCGCTGGCCCGCCGATCTCTGCGCGATCAAATGGGGGCAGTATCACGCCTTCAATCTCGGGGATCAGGCCGCGCTCCTTCGCTTCGGCGAGCGCGCGCGGATCGTCTTCGAGAACGAGCCCTACGCGAACGGGCTTTACGCTTTCGCGCTCGAACAGAACCACCGCCTCGATGAAGCCGAAGAAACCGGCCACCGCGCCTGCGAACTCGCGATCGACGACGCCTGGGCCCATCACGCCGTCGCCCATGTGATGGAGACGCAAGGGCGCGCGAAGGACGGGGCGCGCTGGCTCAATCACTGTTCGCACACCTGGGAGAAGAAGGGCGTCTTCATCCGCGACCACAATTGGTGGCACGCAGGCCTCTTCCAGATCGCGCTCGGACGCGAGGATCTCGCGCTCAAGATCTATGACGAGCGGCTGTGGGGCGCCTGGCCGGAATTCCCGCAGGAACAGATCGGCGCCGTCTCGATGCTGTGGCGCCTTGAAATGCGCGGGCTCGACGTCGGCGATCGCTGGAAGCCCGTGGTTGCGCAAGTGCGCCGACGCGCCGGCGAGCACATCCTTCCTTTTCACGATCTCCATTATCTCTACGCGCTCGCCCGCGCCGGCCATGAGGGCGAAGCCTGCAAATTCATGGCGTCGCTGAATGCCCATGCCGAAACCGCGCCTGCGGGCGCGAAGGACTTCTGGCGCGGCGTCGGCATCCCTGCCGCCGAGGGCGTCCTTGCTTTCGCAAATGACGATTGCGAACGCGCGGCGGCGTCGCTCGGCCGGGCATTGCCCGCGCTTCACCTCGCCGGGGGCAGCCACGCGCAGCGGCATCTTTTCGTCGAGGCTTTCGAACGCGCAAGCGCCGGTCAAACGAGCGGGCGCCGCGCCATCTGACGGTTCGGCGGCGTCTGGCCGGCAAGTCGGCGTCCTTGAACTCGTCCGGCCGAAGCATTATTCAATGGTAAACCGGTCGGTGTAATGTTTCGGACGACACACCCGGCGCCGAGGACCATCGCCCATGCCGCAACGCCCCGCCCCCATGCTTGACCCTGCTGATTTTGTTGATGTCGGCGGCTTTGCGACGCCGCCGACGCCGAAATACCGGCCGCTTCACGCGCTTGTCTCGGTCGGGCGGTTGATACTCAACAAGGAAGACACGCGGCAGGTTTTTGAAGTCGTGCGCGCGGTGACGCGCGGCTCGATCCGCGATCTCTTCGCGCGCTTCATTGCGACGCCCTATGGCCGGCGCGTCGTGACCGGGCCGGTTGAGATTGAAAAGATCCTCGGCGATTTCCCGCGTCTTCGCGCGATGGCGCCGGGAACGCTTGGGCGCGCTTATGTCGACTTCATGGACGAGGCAGGCTTCACGCCGCAGGGCCTTATCGACGCGGCGGACGAAGCCGGCGTCGAACTCAAAGACTATCCGGAGCTTCAACCCTTCGCGCGCGCCTTCCGCCATCTCGAGATCTGTCATGACCTCTGGCATGTGCTGACCGGCTATGGCCGCGACCCCTTGGGCGAGCTTTGCAATCTCGTCTTCACCAACCGCCAGACCGGCAATCCAGGCCTCCTCTGGATCGTCCGCATCGGCCTTGCCGCGATGAAGCTGGAGCGCTGGAACATGCCCGCCCTCGCCGCCGCCCGCGAAGCCGCGCGCATGGGCGAGAGCGTCGATTTCCTGTTGCAGCACGATGTGGAGAAGATGCTGGAACGCCCCCTCGGCGAGCTTCGCCGCGAGCTCGGCATCTTCAGACCGGAAATCTACGACGCCATTCCCGGCGCCGTGAAGAACGCCGTCCTGCGCCCGAAGGTAAAACGGACGCAGACGGAACGGGAAGAAGCGCGCGGCGCGGCGGCGGCGGCCTAGCTTCGCCCCCGCCCGCGCCGCTATGAGCGCGCCATGACCGACGCGCGCCCGATTTATCTCATCACGCCGCCTGCGATTCCCGATCTTCCGGCCTTCGCCGAACGGCTGAAAGCGGCGTTGTCGCATCCTTCTGTGTCGACGCTGCAATTACGCCTGAAGGAAGCAAGCGATGACGCCGTGCTCCGCGCGGCGGAGGCCTTCGCGCCCCTCGCGCGCGCGGGCGACGTTCACTTCCTCATCAACGACCGCCCCGACCTTGCGCTGCGCGCCGGCGCGGACGGCGTGCATGTCGGCCAGTCGGATGCGCCCTATGCCGAGGCGCGCAAGCTTCTGGGGCCTGACCGGACGGTCGGCGTAACCTGTCATGCTTCATGCCACCTTGCGATGGAGGCGGCGGAGGCAGGGGCCGACTACGTCGCCTTCGGCGCGTTCTTCCCGACACGGACGAAAGAAGCCCCCGCGCGCGCCGAGATTTCGCTGATCGAGGATTGGGCGGCGATGACCACCGTTCCTTGCGTCGCGATCGGCGGCATCGCGCCCGAAAACTGCGGCCCCCTTGTCCGCGCAGGCGCCGATTTCCTCGCCGTTTCCGCCGCCGTGTGGGACGCGCCGGACGGGCCCGGCGCCGCGGTCGCGCGCCTTGCGGCGGCGATCGAAAACGCCCGGCACGAATGATGCTCTTCCGCTGAAATCAAGCGATGGTTTCAGTCCCGATGCATGCGCGTTTAACCGCCCTAATCCTTGCCTGTTTCATCGCGGCGCCCGCCGGCGCGGCGGATGGGTTAACGCTTTCCGCCCTCGCCGCCGACGATCCCGTCAAGGCGCGCGCGATCGCCGGGCCGCTTGCGGCGAAAGGCGACAGCGCGGCGCAGGTCGTCCTCGGGCGCATCTACGAACAGGGCCTCGGCGTGCGGCCCGATATCGGCCTGGCGCTGGAGCATTACAGCGCCGCGGCGGCGGCCGGCAGCGCCGACGCGCAGCTCGAACTTGGGCGCCTCGCTTACGAGGGCGGCGGCGTCTATCCCGATTACGAGCGCGCGGCCGGCTGGTTCCGCCTCGCCGCGGCGCAAGGCGACCCGCGCGGCGACGTTCGCCTCGGCCGCATGCTCGCCGACGGGCGCGGCGTGCGGCAGGACAAGACCGCCGCCGCGCACCATTTCGCGCGCGCCGCCGCCAAAAGGGACGTAGACGGATTATTCTATCTCGGCCTTGCGTTTCTCCGGGGCGACGGCGTGCCGCTCAATTATGAGAGGGCGCGGAAATATTTCGCGGCGTCGAGCGCGCTGGGCCATGGCGATGCGGCGTACCATCTCGCCTTGATGTATGAATCGACCGCGCTCGGGCGCGCCGATGCGGCGGAGGCCGCGCGCCATATGCGCCTCGCCGCGGAGCGCGGACATGTCCCCGCTTTCGCCGCCATGGGCCTCATCGTCCACCGCGGCGACGCCGCCGGCCTCGCCGCCGACTGGTTCGAAAAGGGCGCAAACGCCGGCGACGCGCAGGCGGCAATCCTTTATGCGGTCGCGCTGTCACGGGGCGACGGACGCCCGAAAAACCCCGCCGCCGCCGCGATCCTCGCCCGCCGCCTCGCGGCCGCGCGCGACACGCCGGCGCCGATCGTCGCGCAGGCTGAGCGCTTGCAGCAAAGCCTCGCCAAGGAAATCAACGGCCCGATCACGCTGCGCGAGTGATTTCCATCGCGAGAACGGCAGCTCTCGCGACGCAACCTTCGTGACGCGCGAAGACGCGCGCTCCTCAGGATGAAGGAAAGGAGGGCTTCATCCTGAGGAGCGGCCTTCTTCAGGCCGCGTCACGAAGGATGAGGCCCGAAAACCGCTTTTGCGGAAGCGTCCTCTTGCCGGACAAATCGCCCCTCCCCACATCCTTGATGCCGATGCAAGGGGGGCAAGATGGGCCTGGTCGCCGCCTTCATCCGATTCTTTCTTTCGCCGTTTCGCGCGCTCGCGCGATTCGTCGGCGCCGGCCCGGCGCGCACCGTTGAGAAGAGCGGCGCGGGCTATGTCGCCAAGGGCGCGGGCGAGGCGAAATTCGCTGAAGACAAAGGCGGCGAGCCCGAAGGCGTCTCGTTCCTTTTCAAGCGCCTCGCGCGGCCGATGCTGGTCGAGCGCACCGCCGCCGACATGACGCTCGAAGAAGCGCAGGAAGTCTCCGCCGAAGCGGCGAAGTTCTACACCTATCCCTTTCCGCTCTTCGCGCGCGCCGACGCGTTCTATGAAGAGATCGAGCAGGATTACATCAACGCGGTCCTCGGCCGCGCCGAAGGCTCGGCCGACGCAAACTACCTGCGCATCATGGATCAGTTCCGGCGCGAGCTGAACGCCAACACCGCGCGGCTGTTCCTTGTCTACACGCCGCTGATGCTCGCCGCGGCGATCGGCGCCGCGCTCACCGCGCGCGCGATGGTCAGCCCCGCCGTCGAGGGCGCCGCAGCGGCGAGCGCGGTCATCGCGGTTTCGCTGGCGCTTTTGATGCTGCTCTATCATTGGCCTTACAAGGTGACGCAGCAGCAGAACCTTCTCGGCCTCGACAACTACATCACGTCGAAGTTCAGCCGCATCAACCAGAATTTCCAGGTCGCCAAGCGGCGCGCAATGAATGTCGAGCGCAATATGCGGATGCCGCAGGCCGAGCAGCTGAAAGCCGAAGCCGGCGTCTGGACCGTCAGCTATCAATGGTTCGCGATGCGCCTTCTCTTCTGCGAGATGACGGTCCGGAACACGCTCTATCAAATCCGCCGCAATACGACGCTTTACGGGATCGCGGGAATGGCGTTTTCGGCGCTGCTGGCGGGCGCGCTCGCCTTCGCGGCTTCGACGGCGGGGCTCGCCGCCTGGTGGGAAGTCGCGGGCGCAGGCGCCTTTTTCATCGTCATCGCCTATCTTGTCATCATGGCCCATGCGACGCGCGAGACGCTGAGCGTCTTGCAGCCGACGGAATGGAATCGCTTCCACCTTGTCGACCTGCACGAGACCATTCGCGACCATGTCGGCGAGGACAAGCTGCAGATCGTCACCTTCAGGGACAGGAACCGGCTGGAATAAGCGGCGCAAGCTGTTTCCCTTTTGTTCCAAACCCGCTAGCGTCCCCGTATGACAGGGGCGATTCGCATATTGGGCGTCGATCCGGGCTCGGGCGCGACCGGCTGGGGCGTCATCGCGCAGGACGGCGCGCGGCTTTCCTTCATCGCGGCGGGCGTCATCCGGCCGTCGCGGTCGCTGACGCGCGCCGGGCGGCTCGCCGCTATTTACGAAGGGCTCTCCGCGCTGATCGCGGCGCATGTCCCGGACGAGGCGGCGGTTGAGGAGACGTTCGTCAACGCCTCGCCGCGCGATGCGCTGGTGCTGGGCGAGGCGCGCGGCGTCGCTCTCCTTGCGCCCGCGCTCGCCGGCCTGCCGGTCGCCGAATACGCCGCTAACACCATCAAGAAATCCGTCGTCGGCAAGGGCCATGCGGAAAAGGGCCAGGTCGCCGCGATGGTGCGCGTCCTCCTCCCCGCGTCGGGCGAACAGGCGGCGGACGCGAGCGACGCGCTTGCGGTCGCGATCTGCCACGCGCATCACAGGGCGTCCCTGTTTCTGAAAGCCACCGCATGATCGGACGCCTCAAAGGAACGGTCGCGAGCCTCGACGCCGATACAGCGCTCATCGACGTGATGGGCGTCGGTTATGAGGTGCACGCCCATGCGCGCCTCCTCTCGCACCTCGCCGCCGGCGAAACGGCGACGCTCAGTATCGAGACGATCGTGCGCGAAGACCTCATCCGCCTTTACGGCTTCGAGAACGAGGCGGAGCGCCGCGCCTTTCGCCTTCTCACCAGCGTGCAAGGGGTCGGCGCCAAACACGCGCTCGCCGTCCTCCAGGTCCTGCCGCCCGACGATCTTTATGACGCGATTGCAGCCGAGGACGTGACCGCGCTTTCCCGCGCGCACGGGGTCGGCAGGAAACTCGCCCAGCGTATCGCCGCGGAACTCCAGTCGAAACTCGGCGGTCTCGCGGTGCAAGGCGCGGCGAACCTCAAGGTCGTCGCGCGCAAAATGGGCGCGAAGGAAGAAGGCCCGGCGAGCGCGAAAGCCGACGCGGTCTCGGCGCTTGTCAATCTCGGCTATGACGGCGTTGAAGCGCGCCGCGCCGTCGCGAGCGCGGGCGACGGCGATGTCGCTGAACTCATCAAACGGGCATTGAAGGAGCTGGCGGCGTGAAGGCGACGCCCGAGCAACGCCTCATCGACGCCGCGCCGCTGCGCGAGGACGCCGACGCCGCGCTGCGCCCGAAGCGGCTTGATGATTTTGTTGGACAGAAACAGGCGAAGGACAATCTCGCCATCTTCATCGGCGCAGCGAAGGCGCGGGGCGAAGCGCTTGACCATGTGCTCTTTCACGGGCCGCCGGGCCTTGGCAAGACGACGCTGGCGCAGATCGTCGCCAACGAACTCGGCGTCAGTTTCCGCTCGACCTCCGGCCCTGTCATCACGCGGCCCGGCGATCTTGCCGCGCTCCTCACCAATCTCGAAGCGGGCGATGTGCTTTTCATCGACGAGATTCACCGGCTTTCCCCCGCGGTCGAGGAAGTTCTCTATCCGGCGATGGAAGACTATCGCCTTGACCTGATGATCGGCGAAGGGCCGGCGGCGCGCTCCGTCAAGATCGACCTGCCGCGCTTCACCCTGATCGGCGCGACGACGCGGTCGGGCCTCCTCGCCAAACCCTTGCTCGACCGCTTCGGCATTCCGGTGCGGCTCGATTTCTACGCGATGGCGGATCTGACGAAGATCATCCTCAGGGGCGCGGACAAGCTCAGCGCCGTCATGGCGCCCGACGGCGCGGCGGAAATCGCGCGCCGCGCGCGCGGCACACCGCGCGTCGCCGGCCGGCTGCTGCGCCGCGTGCGCGATGTCGCGACCGTCGACGGCGCGCCCGAAATCGACGCGCGCGTCGCCGACGCCGCGCTCGCCCGCCTTGAAATCGACGATCTGGGGCTCGACCCGCTCGACCGCCGCTATCTGCGCCTGATCGCGGAGCATTTCGGCGGCGGTCCCGTCGGCGTTGAAACGATCGCGGCGGCGCTGGCCGAAGCGCGCGACGCGGTCGAGGACGTCGTCGAACCCTTCCTCCTCCAGTGCGGCCTCATCCAGAGGACGCCGCGCGGGCGTGTCCTGTCGCAAAGCGCCTGGAGGCATCTCGGCCTCCCCGCGCCGAAGGGTGCAGTGGCGGACTTGTTCGGGGAGTGAGGGGCCGGCCTTTCGCCTCCCCCATGCGGGGAAGCCACAACCGCG
>DNZB01000298.1:3728-4236 GCA_003506635.1 Parvularcula sp. | reverse complement strand
TCGCCGCAGCCGCAGGCGTCGGTCTGGTTCGGGTTGCGGAACACGAAGCGGGAGGAGAGCTTTTCCGTCACGAAGTCGATCTCCGATCCGATGAGGAAAAGGATCGCCTTCGGGTCGATCAGCACCTTGATGCCGTTCTCCACGACGATTTCTTCAAGCGGTTTTGCTTCGGTCGCGTAGTCCATGGTGTATTCCATGCCGGCGCAGCCGCCGTTCTTGACGCCGATGCGTACGCCGATGAATTTCTCCTCGGCGCCCGCCATGATGTCCGTCATGCGCGCGGCGGCCGCGTCGGTGAGGGTGACGACTTTCGGGCGGGGTCTGCGGGTCATCAGAGATATCCCAATTCCAGTTTTGCTTCGTCGCTCATGCGGTCGGGCGTCCAGGGCGGATCGAAGGTCATGTCGACCTTCACATCCTCGACGCCGTCGATGCCGCGCAGCGCGCCCTCGACCCAGCCCGGCATCTCGCCGGCGACGGGGCAGCCGGGCGCCGTCAGCGTCATTTC
>DNZB01000298.1:3049-3327 GCA_003506635.1 Parvularcula sp. | reverse complement strand
GCCGGAACGGCGCCGCCGGCGGCGACCGCGGCTTGCGGGCGCGGCGCGTCGTCCGTTTCAGGCGCCTTGAGGTCGATCACATCGCGAACGGTTTCCATGGGTCCTCACTTCAGCATGTCGTGGGCCTTGCGCAGGCCGTTGACGAGCGCGTCGACTTCATCATGCGTATTGTAAACGGCGAAAGAGGCGCGCGCGGTCGCCGTCCGGCCGAGGCGGCGCATCAGCGGCTGCGCGCAGTGATGACCGGCCCGGACCGCAACGCCCGCCCGGTCGAGAAT
>DNZB01000298.1:2478-2727 GCA_003506635.1 Parvularcula sp. | reverse complement strand
CGCGCGGCCGTAGAGCTCGACGAAGTTGAGCTTTGATAATTCCGCCGTCGCCTGTTCGGCGAGCGCGGATTCATGCGCGGCGATCGCCTCAAGTCCCGTCGCCGTCATCCATTCGAGCGCGGCGCCGAGGCCGATCGCTTCGAGGATCGGCGGCGTGCCGGCCTCGAACCGGTGCGGCGGATCGTTGTAGGTGACCGTCTCGGTCGTCACGAGGTCGATCATCTCGCCGCCGCCCTTGAACGGCGGCAG
>DNZB01000298.1:0-2109 GCA_003506635.1 Parvularcula sp. | reverse complement strand
GCGAACATCGACGCCGCCGTGCACGGCGCCCTGACAGCCGTCGAGGAGGATCTTCGCGCCATGGGCGTGCGCGATATCAGCGAGGGCGCGCCCCGGGGTCGCGGCCCCGAGCACGTTCGACATATGCGTCAACGCGACGATTTTCGTCCGCTTACTGAACAACGCTTCATAGGCGTCGAGATCGACGGCGCCGTCATCATCGACATCGAGCCATTTGATGACGGCGCCCTTGCGCTCGCGCAGGAAGTGCCATGGGACGATGTTCGAATGATGCTCCATGACGGAGAGGATGATCTCATCCCCCGCGCCGATCCCCTGCCCCAGCGTGTTGGCGACAAGGTTCAAGGCATCCGTGCCGCCCGAGGTGAAGATGATTTCATCGGGCGCGCCGGCGTTCAGGAATCGCGCTGCGGTGTTGCGCGCGTTCTCGAACGCCGCCGTCGTCTCATTCGCGAGGAGGTGAAGACCGCGATGGACATTCGCGTAGCTCCCCTCCATCGCGGCGCGCATCGCGTCGATGACGGCGCGCGGCTTCTGCGCCGAGGCGGCGTTGTCGAGATAGACGAGCGGCTTGCCGTACGCCTCGCGCGCAAGGATCGGGAATTCCGCGCGGATCGCGGCGATGTCGAGGGCGTTCATGACGCCTCCAGCCGGCGCGAAAGCTGGCCGCGCAGGATGTGCTCGATCCCGGCGGGCAGGCCGTCGAAGACCTCGCCGAGGAACGCTTCGATCAAAAGCACGCGCGCCGCGTCTTCGGAGAGGCCGCGCTGACGCATATAAAAGAGCGCGTCGTCGTCGAGCGCGCCGGCCGTCGACCCATGCGCGCATTTGACGTCATCGGCGTAGATCTCAAGCTCGGGCTTGTGGTTCGCTTCCGCCATGTCGGAGAGGAGGAGCGCGCCGGCGTGCATCTGCGCGCCGGTTTTCTGGCTTCCGCGCGCGACGAGGAACTTGCCCTGAAAAACCCCGCGCGCGCGGTCTTTCAGCGCCGCGCGATGGATCTGCCGCGTCTCGCCGCCCACCGCGTTGAAGGCGACGAGGCTCGTCTGATCGGCGTGGCGCGCGCCCGACAGCGCCGCCGCCGAGCGCATCGACACATAGGCGCCCGCCCCCCTGACCGCGATGCGCGTTTCCATGCGCGCAAGCTTGCCCCCGAACAAAAGCGCGGTCTGATCCAGTTTCGCCCCCTCGCCAAGAATGAGCGCCGCGAAGGCGGTTTCAACGCCCGCCTCGCCCGCGTCCTGGCGGATGATGCGCGTCAGGTGCGCGCCCGCGCCGATGTCGTAGTCCGTCGCGCTGTTGGAGAAGAAAGCGCCCGCCCCATCAAAGCTTTCAATGATCGTCGCTTCCGCCGCCGGCGCCAGGCGAATGAGCGCGCGCGCCTGCACGGCGCCGGCGCCTGCGACGCGGCGGATCATGACCGGCTGCGCGACCGCGCCCTCGATAGTGATGACAAGCGCTTCGTCCGAGAGCGCTGCGGCAAGATCTCCGAGCGGATGGCCCATGGCGGCGGCGCCAACGCCTTTGCTGACGGTGACGCCCGCCGGCGCCGTCGCCGGCCATTCGGCGCGCCCGTTCATCACCAGGATTTCGAAGGGGCCGGCGCTGGCGAAGACCGACGGCGCAATCACCGTTTCCGACGCCGGCGCAAAATCCTCGCGCAGCGCGGCGCGCACATCCGTCCACTTCCACGCTTCCATGCGCCGGTGCGGCAGGCCGGCGAAGCCGCGCGCGCGCGCGGCAAGCGCGGATTCGAAGGGGGTGAGCGCGGCGGTCATGGGCGACCCTCCCTCTGCGCCCCGTTCTTCACCTCCCCCTTGCGGGGAGGTCGAAAGTCGCTCTTGCGACTTTCGGGTGGGGGGCACGCTCTTCCGAAAAAGGAGTTTCTCGGGTTGGTGGAGCCGTCCCCCACCCAAAACCGCTTCGCGGTTTTGGTCTCCCCACAAGGGGGAGGCGAAGAAGCGTAGCGCTCGTACATTCTTATCACGCCGCCTCGACGAATTGATCGTAGCCGGATTTTTCAAGCTCCAGCGCAAGCGCCGGCCCGCCGGATTTCACGATGCGGCCTTTGGCGAGCACATGCACGGCGTCGGGGCGGATATGGTCGAG
>DNZB01000173.1 GCA_003506635.1 Parvularcula sp. | reverse complement strand
GACGGAATAAATCGGGGCGCCAGACGCTACTTCAAATTCGCGTTCGCAAAGTCCCAGTTGATCAGCTTGTCCAAAAACGTCGAAATATATTTCGGCCGCTGGTTGCGATAGTCGACGTAATAAGCGTGCTCCCAGACATCCATGGTGATGAGGGGCGTCACGTTCTTCGTCAGCGGCGTTTCGGCGTTCGGGGTCTTTCTCACCTCAAGCTTGTCGCCGGCCTTGACGAGCCAGGCCCAGCCCGAGCCGAACTGCGTCGCGCCGGCGTCGGCGAACGCTTTGGCGAACGCCTCATAAGAGCCGAACGACTTGTCGATCATCGAGGCGACGTCGCCATGCGGCTTGCCGCCGCCGTTCGGGCGCATCGAGTTCCAGTAAAAGGTGTGGTTCCAGACCTGCGCCGAATTGTTGAACAGCGCCTGGTTCTGGCCTTCGGATTCGCGAATGATGTCTTCAAGCGAGGCGTTCGCGAGTTTGCCGCCGGCGATCAGCTCATTCGTCTTGTCGACATAGGCTTTGTGGTGCTTGGCGTAATGATAATCGAAGGTTTCTTCCGAAATATGCGGGCTGAGCGCGGTCTTCGCGTAAGGGAGGTCGGGCAGGGAAATCGTCACGGGTCTTGCTCCATCGGTCAGAACGTGTTCGAGGGGCGGCACCCTAGGCTTTTGACCCCTTCGTGCAACCCCTTACCCTGTCCTCCCGCTTCGAAAACGCCGCGCCGCCGGACGCCCATTGCATGGGCCTCGTCGCGGCGGCGGACGAAGATTTCCGTCTGTCGCTGAATTACGCCGCGCCGGCCGATCGCGCGCGGCTTGCGGCCCTGTTCGCGTTCCTGATCGAGCTGCGGCGCATACCGTCCTCGGTCAGCGAAGCCGCGCTCGGCGAAATCCGCCTGCAATGGCATCGCGAGGCGCTGGCCGAAATTGTCGCGGGAAAACGCCCGCGCGCTCATCCGGTCGTGGCGGCGCTCGCCGCGTCGGTCGATGTCGCCGCGGCGCGGCCGACGCTTGAAACGATGATCGACGCGCGCGCGCGGCTGCTTTACGCGCCGGCGTTCGCGACGCTCAGCGATTTGCGTCAGTTTCTCGCCGCCGCCGAAGCCCCGCTCGCAGTGATCGCGCTCGGCGATCAGGGGGATGCGCCCGGCGCCGCGGCGCTAGGACTCGCTGAAGCGCACGCGCTCGCGCGCCTTGCGCCGGTCTTCGCGCCCGCGCTCGCGGCCGAAGCGGCGGCTGCGGCGCTCGATCTTCGTGCGCAACACGCGCCGATGCTGGCCGGCCTTTCGCCGGAAGCCTTCGGCCGCATCGCCTTTCTCGCCTTGACGCGCGGCCACGCGGCCCGGCCGGACGGCGCGGCATGGCCGGTGATGAAGCGGCTGGCGCTGGTAAGGGCGGTGGCGAGGGGGCGGTTTTAGCTCTGGCAAGCAAATCGACACCAAGACCGTCCGTCGCCCCGGGGCGCGCCTCCTGGCGCGAAACCGGGGCCCATCTCCCGCAACTCGCCTTCGTTCGCGCTCATAAGTCAGGAGATGGTCCCCGGATCGGCTTCGCCGTCCGGGGTGACGGATTTTGCTGTCGTCATGATCTATCGCCCCCCAACTCCCTCCAACTGTTCCCGGCCGTTTAAGCCAACTTTCACGACGTTCGGGCACTGTCTCCGCTCAAATTTCGCCAAATTGCGTCCAGCTGAGGGGGCCGCCGCCGATGAGTTCTTATGTCAGAGCGCCGCACGCGCATGCAGAGCCCTTGAGCGAGACGATCGACCCGACGCGCGCGGCGGCGGCCGCGCAGCGCTGGCGCCGCGCGCTCGCGGAAGGGCTCGGGCAAGACCCCGGCGCCGCGCTCGACGAACCGCGCCGGATGCTGGCGATGCTGAAGGTCTTCGGTTCGACGCGCCGGCTCGCCGATCTCTGCCTCAGATACCCGGTGTTCGCGGGCGAGGCGTTCCTCAACGGTCCGAGCGCGGTGCTGGCGCAAGCCGCGCGCGATCTGACGGCGCTTTCGGGCGGGGTCGGCGCGGCGGACGCGCTTTACGCCGCGCTTGCGCCGATCAAGAACCGCGCCGACATCGCGATCGCCATCGCCGAAATCTCAAGCCAGTGGACGACGGCGCAAGCGACGACGGCGCGCACCGATCTCGCCGAACGCCTCGTCGAAACCGCGCTCGGCTGGCTGGTGCGCGGCGCCGTCAATCGCGGCGAACTGCCCGTGTCCCTCGATGAGGGCGCGGCCAAGGGCGTCTTTGCGCTCGCGGGCGGGGACTTTTCGGCGGAGGATCTGGCGCCGCACGGTCCGCTCGATCTTCTCGTCGTCTACAACGCCGATGTCTTTGACGGGCAGGCCAAGCGCATGGCGGAGCGGGCCTTCATCCGCATCAGCGCGGAGCTGCGCGAGGCGTTCGAAGGAAAGCCCGGCGACTATCCGATTTACGCGGTCAGGACGCCGCTCGGCAATTGCGTGAACGGGCAAGGCCTCGTTGAGAGCGCGGCGCGCGTCACGGCGGCGCTTTCCAATCCGCAGCAGAACCCCGTAAAGCGCTGGTGCGCGGCCTCGCGCGTCGTCGCGGGCGACCGCCGCACGGGCGGGGAATTCCTCGAAGCCGCGGAAGAACTCATCTGGGGCAAGGGCGAGCTTCTTGGCGAGAACGGCCGCGCCGAACTGCAAAAAATGTCGGACGATCCGCGCCAGCCTTTCCGCGCGGCGGCGAACCTCTTGCGCTGGAGCCTCGGGCGTTCGCGCCCGTTCTTCCGGGCGCTGTCCGTGCGCGAGGTGTTCGACGCCGGCGCCGAAACGGGCGCCGTTCCGACCGATGTCGCCGCGCGGCTTTCCGTCGGCGCGGAGCTTGCGCAAACGATCGTCGCGCGCGCGCAGATGATGAAGGGCGCGGCCGCTTTCGGCGCAGCGACAGCGGATGAAGAAGGCGCGCTCGCGAGCCTTTGCAACTATTCCGACTACGCAAGTCTCGCCGCCGCGCGCGACGGCGCGATCGCCGATGCGCGCAATGCGCTTGTCCGCCTCCTCGAAGGGCCGCGCGCTGACTTCGCCCGCTACCGCGCGGCCGAGCGCAACCCGGACGACGTCGACAAGCTGCAAGACCTCGGCTTCCGCAACGGCGCGGGTCTTTCCACGCTGATCGACGGCTGGGCGGAGCTTTGCGCGGCGGGCGGCGACATTCGCTTTTCCGAAATCGCGCCGGGGCTTTTGACCGCCTTCGGCGAGACGCAGCATCCGGACGAGGCCGTGCGTCTTTTCGACCGTATGCTGAAGATCGAGGAAAACAGCGTCAGGAACGTCCACACCTCGACGCGGACGGGCGTGCGCGACGGCCTTATCGACGCGCTCGGCTGCTTCGGCGCGGCGGTCGAGCCGCTGGTTGAAACGGCGCAAGCGGCGGCGACCCTGTTCGAGCCGCGCGGGCCTGAGACGCCGAAATCGGGCGCGGAATGGTTGAACCGACATGCGCCCCCTAAACCCGCTGAGGGGCTGGCGGCGCTTGGCCAGTGGCGGCGCGAACAAATCGCGCGCGTCGCGCTTTGCGCCGCGGCGGGCGACATGACGTTCGACGCGGCCGCCTCCGCGCTCGGCGCCGTTCACGTCGCGACGCTGAAACGCCTATTCGACGACGCGCGCGAAAGCGTCGATCCCGCGCTTCCGGTGGCGCTTCACATGTTCGACGGCCCGGCGCGCGGCGTTCCCGGCTACAATGCGCCGCTCGGCTTCATCGCCGACGGCGGCGACGCCGAAAAACGTGAAGAGGCGGCGCGGGCCTTCATCGAGCGCCTCGGCGGGCTCGGCCAGGGGCTCTTCGCGCTGACGGCCGACGTTTCACACCGCCCCGGCGGCATCGCCGGCCCGCTCGCCCCCGACGCAGCGCAGTTCAAAGCCTTCATCCAGTCCGAAGCGGTCGCGCAAGACCAGATTCTGCTTTCCCGCGCGCGCGTCATCGCAGGGCCTGAAAAGGCTGAAGCGACGGCGGCGGCGGTTCTGCGCGGCGCCGTCTCCAATCCGCGCCGCGCGGAGGTGCTCCTTCGCGATCTCGACCGCGCGCGCGCCCAGCGCCTTCGCCGCGACAAGGCCGGCAGTCCCTGGGACCTCGAACAGTCAGAAGGCGGACTATTCGACGTCGAGCTGATCGTCTCGACGCTGATCTATCGCCACGCCGGCGCGCTTCCCGCCTTGCAGAAATTGACGCCGGAAGACGCGCTTGACCTGATGGCGCG
>DNZB01000269.1 GCA_003506635.1 Parvularcula sp. | reverse complement strand
CATGGTCAGGCGTCAACTTCGACGGCGCCTGCGGACTTTGCCTGGCAAGCGAGGATTACGCCCTTCTGTTTGTCTCCTGGCTCAAGCGCGTCTTCGACTTCCATGGTTACGCTTCCCTTGAGCAGCTTCACCTTGCAGCTTCCGCAAGTGCCGGACCGGCAGGCGCTTTCAATGAATACGCCGATGTCCTCGGCGGCTTCAAGCACGGTTTTGCCGGGCGGCAACAACGCTGTCTTGCCCGATCGCGCGAAAAATACGCTGCCCGAGACAGCTTCGGGCGGTATAGGTGCGGCTGGCGCAGGTGCTGTCATTGAGGTCGATGCAACGGCGGGAGGGACGGTCGGCTTTGCTGCCGGGCCAAACGCTTCAGTTTTTATTTGCGCCTTGGGCACGCCAAGTTCGTCGAGCGCCTTCTTCACAAAATCCATCATTGGCGGCGGTCCGCACAAATGGACGCGCCGGCGCTCGATCGACGGCACGCATTCGCGGATCAGGTCCGCCGTCAGCCGCCCGGTCGGTCCCATCCAGATTTCGCCTTCGGACCGCGTCAGGGACGCGACAATATGCAGGTTCGGGTGTTTGCGCTGAAGAAATTCCAGTTCATCGCGAAAACAGAACTCCGCGGTAGAGCGCGCGCAATGAAGCAAGTAGATGTCGCCTGCCCAACTTTGGTCCGTAAGGCAGCGAATGACGCTCATCATCGGCGTGATGCCGACGCCGCCGCTGATGAGGACGATGCTGTCCGCTTCCGAGCCGGTGAAGGTGAAGTACCCCTTGGCCGCTTCCACCAGGAGGCGGTCGCCGGGCTTCAATTGCGCATGCAGCAGGGCCGACACCAACCCTTTTCCCTCGCGCTTGATTGAAAGCTCGATGTAGTCCGGGCGCGTCGGCGAGGAGGCGATCGTGTAGCAGCGCCGCACGACTTTGCTGTCTGAGTTCACAAAAACGCAGAGGTATTGCCCGGGCCTGTGCCGGAACGGAATCGCGCCGCCATCCGGATTCACAAGACGAAATGTCTTGATCTCGGGCGTTTCTTGAAAGACTTGAGCGACGGCGAGTTCGCCCTTCCAAACTCGATTGACTTCAACGTCGCCGACCTGGCGGACGGCGGCCGATGGAGGAGTCGCGGGGGCGGCGATCGGCAGCGGCAGCGGCGGCGGTGGCGCACAATTTTCAGGTAAGCGTGGGGCAAACGCCGAAGGTTCTTTCGATATGGGCGACGAACCTCCGGGCGACAAGGGCGGCGCCGGCGCAGCGGCGAGCTTGGCGAGCACCTGAGTTGTCCGGCGCGTTCGCCAGACGTTGAGCATCAGCAGCGCCATTCCGAAACCGGCAATGAGCGTCATTCCCGTCCAGTGCGACCATGACCATCCAAAGGGTCCGGTTGCAGCCGCATCGGCGGCCGGCGGCGCAATGTTCAACTGCTTCTTGAACCAATCCGTCGCGATCGTTTGCGGCGATTGCCCTTCATGCAGGGCGCGATTCGCCGCAAGGCCGCTGTCGAAGCGGCCGAGCGCCTCGCGGATCTCTCCGACCGCGGACTGCATCGCCCCGTAGTCGTTGTCGCCAGACGCGCTGATCAGGCGATCGAACGCTTGCGACATCTGCGCGGCCCCGCTGGTCATACGCTCATTTGCAGCCTGTTCAACGGAGGCGCGTTGGTCAGGCGGCATTTCAGGCAGGGCGATCAGCGTCGGATAAAGTTCCTTGCGCGGAGGTTGCAACATCTCGCGCATCATCTCTTGCATCTGGCCCAATTCGCCTGCAGGCGGCGCCGACATCGGCATAGTCGACGTCTGCATAGATGCGGGGTCGGACACCGCGGCGTCGGGCTCTTGCGGATGGTGTGCGGCGTGTTCGTCCGGAGATTGGGCCGCTGCAAAGTCGGCGATGAGCGACAACAAAATCGCCGCCGGCGGCCCAAACCGTTTTCGCATGTCGCGCTCCGTCAGGATCGAGAATTACATTTCCGGCGAATGTTCCATAGGCTCCATTGGTTGCATGGGTTGCATTGGCTGCATGGTTCCGTCGGCCGGTTGATCCGGCGAGGACATGGCTGGCGCGTCCGCCGCCGGGTCCGGCGGCAGCATACCGGTCAACTGATGGCGTTGGTGGTCGGTCAGGACTTTCGCGGCGTCTCCTACCGCGCGGATGAATGCGATCCGCTGGTCAGCCCGCAGTTTTTCGATGCTGCGAGCCTTCTTATCGATCGCTCCGGCTTGCGGCTGATCGGACGCAGTCAGATCCCAGAGTTCTTGCTCAGCCTGCTCAAGTCTGCGCGTTAGCGCGTTCTGCTCTGCCATCGCCTGGTCCTTTCGTTGCGTGAGCGCCTGCTTTTGCTCTGGCGTCAACGCAATATGTTCAGGATGATCAAGGAAGAAACCGGTCGCTCCTATGTGATAAAGGCGCGACTGACCAGGAAAGCCGGGCAGTGTCGATTGCATCGCCGCCGGACCGCGCATGTCCTTCATGCCCATCATTTCCATGCCGCCCATTTTGTCCATCATGCCCATGCCGCCCATTTCATCCATCATGCCCATGCCGCCGCTGGCGCCGGGTTGGGACTTCGGCATGCCGGCGCCCATTTTGCCCATCTCGCCCATTTGCACATCGTTCATTTTTCCCATCGCGCCCATGGCGGGACCTGGCGAGCCGTCACGCTTCATTTTCATGTTTGCTTTGCCGCCGGCGGATCCCATCGGGCTTGGCGTCGCCTCTTGGACCTGCTCGTTCAATTGCTGCGCCTTGCCGCCAAGCTTGGTCAGTTCGTCCTGTCGCTTGGCGTCATCGACCGCGCTCTTGTCCGGCGCAGCTGAGTTCTGGGCCTGCGCGCCTTGCGCGGTTGACAACGCGGCGAACGAGACGAATGCGGCAAACATTGATGTCTTTAAGATCGCTGATGGGTTCTTCATGACTTTCTCCTTGCATTGCTGTGTTTTTTGACTGTTAAAACCGAATCTTGGCCTTTCATCGTTCACACCCAACCGATGGGCCGCCTTCCTGGTCTTGTCGCTGCAGCATGACCGGACGTACACGCATATCCGCCCCTGTCTGCGCCTCCGGCGGCGATCGGCAAACTGAATGCACACTCCTTACGTTTCAGACGCCGCCAACCCTTCCGCATTACACCTGACCCCAAGGCGGCGAGCTGTCGCACCCGCTTTCTTCGCCCGGCGCTTGCGCCGTGGTCCGCCAACCTCTCTATCGCAAAGTCAGCGTCTGAGCCGGATCGCGGTCAAAGCGGGCAACCGAGCGTTTCCGCCCGAATGCGGTTTCATTTTTGCCTGCGATCGCCCGTCTTTTCTTCAATCTGCGTGCGCAAAAAGGCGAGTACGTGCGCCAGATCCTGATCAGTGAGATCTGGATTCCCGCCCCTCGGCGGCATCGCCATCGGCGATCCGGCGCTCTGAAAACCATTGATCATATTCGCCAGTAGGATTTCGTCTGGTTTGGAGAGGAGCCCGCTTACAATCATTAGATTTGGAACGCCTTCAAACGCCCCTTCGCCATTGGCGCCATGGCAGGCGACGCAGGTCTGAGAATAGAGTTCTCGGCCTCGCTCCGCGTCTCCCGGTTTTAGATGGGCGTAAGCGTCGCCGGCTGCGGTCTTTTCGATTGGCGCGGCGTCCGCGGTCTTGGACTGCACGCTGTACATCAGGAAAGCTTTGATATCGTCGGCAAGGTCGCCGGGAAGGCTGGCGCGCGTGCGCATATGCGTCACGGAAACATCCCATGCATTCTCGCCGAGTTCGCTCGGCGAGCGAAGGTTATGGCATCGGCCGCAATGATCCGCCCATGCCTTCGCGCCTCGCGTAAGGTCGACGTCCTTGCCGAGCGCGGAAGCGGAAGAGTCGGGCGCCGATTGAACCGCCGATTGCGCGATCGCGACTGTGCTGGCGAGTAGCGCGCCCCCAGCCAGAATGCCGAACATCTTGATCATGACCGCCGCCTTTCGGTGCCGCGCTAGAATCCGTAAGCGAATTGCAACATGTAACGGGTCTCGGAAGACGGCTCGCCTGCCGGACGGGCCGTGAAGTCTCGCCATCCGACAACGCCGCGCGCGACGATTGAAGGAGCGAGCCAATAATTGACGCCGACATCGACTCGCTTTTCGGCCGCCTCTTCCGCGAGTTCATCGAGGCCGTTCACTTTGTACTCGCCATATCTGACGACCGGCTCGACTTTCTGGAGAACGGGGTGGCTGGTGATGTCGGAAAGGCTGTAGGCGACTTGCGCGTACCACGCTTCCAGTTTCAAATCCGGCAGGATCTCTACGCCGTTCGATCCCGCGAAGGAGGTGGCGATGGCGTCACGGGTCACGCTCAGATATTCAGCGCGCACATCCCAAGGGCCGCGCGTGTAGCTGGCGTCGGCGCCCCAAAGAGAGACGTTGGCGCTGCTTGGCGCGAGTGCGGCCATGGGATCGGGTGACGCTTCCATTTCGTCGTCTACGCCGCTGACATCGCCAACCAGGAACGATCCGCCGACTTCAAGATAGGGGACGGGCAAAAATCCCAATCGTCCGCTGACTGCTTTGTTGGAATTGTCATCAGCGCCGCCGGCCTCAAAAACGACGCCGCCCTCGTGGGCGACGGTTGGACCGTTGCCGACGGCGAGGGCATAGGTGATGAGCGTCCTGCCAAATGAAACGCCTCCCCTCGCCATGACCCCGAGTTCGGATGCCGGTTGGACGCCGTCGTGGCCGAACCCCGGGGGCGCGTCCGCCAAGCGGTTGATCCAGCTTGGATGCAGCCGCTCCTGAAACAGGCCGACGGGGCTCAAGAACCGCCCCAGAACGAGCGTTAGATTATCATGGAGGAAAAGGTCGACTTGCGCATATTCGATTGCAAACTCAGTCTCTCCGTCATCGTCGACGGAGATTTCCGCTTCAGCCTCGAGCAAAACAATATCTTTGTACTGAAACAGGAAGAGCGGATTGAAGGTCGCCGTGAAGAAACTCGTCGTCGCTTCGTCGCCAGAGTCTGCAGCCGCGAAAGTCGCATCTGCGTAGCCGGCAAAATGCGACTTTGTATCGCTGCCGCCGGAGAGGCGCTGATAGACGCGGCGGCCGGAAGGCCGGGAAGATTCAGCCAGCAAGGCGGAGGCGCCAGAGTCGGCGTCCCGTTGATCGAAGCCTTCCGCCGGGGTCTCATCATCCGCACCGCCGGTTGAGACGAGATCCGAGGAACGCTGCGCGGTCTCGGTCAGATTGCCCTCGCGGCATCTAAATCCGGCCGCCGTCAAGCGAGACGCAAGCTCTTGCGCCTTCTGGTCGCAGAAGGCGACGGAATTCGACGAGCGCCAGAGGATCTGGTCCAGCGCGCCTTCGTCCGGCTTTCGATAACGAACCTGACAAGCGACCCCCTCATCGGATGCGGTCAATACTTCTATCGACCGAGTGACATTCCAGGCGGAGCAGACTTGGCTCACCTCAGCCGCAGACGGCGTGGCTCCCGCCGCGATTCCGCCCACTGACGTCAACAAAAGACATCTCAATCGCAAAAAACGTCTCTGACGATCCATGAGCGCCCCCATCTCCTTCGTCGGCCGCCCAAGTGCGGGAACATGGTCGGTGCAGCATTCATTACGTTTGAAAACGCCCTATCCCTCATCACCCGCCGATCGACTGTCGAATAGGCGCCCGCAAAGGCCGACGCGTCGTGGGCTAGGGAGAGATCCTGTCGAAGCGGACTGAGGGATCGCCGGCGGTGGTGCGTATGGTGACATGAAGCCCTGATCGTCAGGGCAGCCGCTGGCGCCGACGTGTTTGGAGTCACTGATGAGAAGGCAGGATAAATTGGTCATCGCCGCCGCGATCGCCGTGAACGGAATGACCGGGGCGTATCTGCCGCCTGCCCTGGCGCAAGCTCCAACCGCGAATGCTCCGACGCCCATTCAGGCGGAAGAAGTGACAAAAGCCTTGTCGGATCCGAGCATCGTCTCCGCGGGCGAGCGCTCGTTCATCAAGTGCCAAGCCTGCCATATGGTCGGCGAAAAGGCGCAACGCCGTGTCGGCCCGCCGTTGAACGGCGTGGTTGGACGCGCCGCGGGGATGAGCGCCGGATTCGCCTATTCAGCCGGAATGCAGGCGGCCGCCAAGAACGGCCTTGTTTGGACGATTGATAGACTTGACGTTTACCTCCAGGCGCCGCGCGAAGCCGTGCCCGCCACGTCAATGGGGTTCGTCGGCATTCCAAAACCCGATGAGCGGAAGGCGCTGATTGCTTACATGGCGTCGTTTGCAGATGACGGGTCCCGCGTTGAAACGGCGACGAAGTGAGCTGTTGGTTGACGGTCTTAAATGAACAAGGATCGCATGTTGGCGAGAGCGTCAGGCGCTACGACTTGATTGGCGCGGCCGCTTATTCAAGTCCGCTTAACGTCTGCCGCTTATTGTCACAACCGATTGAAAATGGCCTTGGCGGGTATTGGTTAGTCGCCACGACAGGGACTAGCTTAGGCTTATGAGCCTCTTGCGGCGTTTTCTTGCGATAGCTCTGGCGGCGGCGATGACCGCCGGCCCAACGCTTGCCTGCGCTGATTTTTGCCCCCAATCCGGTTCCATTATCGAACAGGGCGGTTCGAGTGAGCCTAATTTGCAGACTGCGATGCCTGAGGACTGCGCCGATGCGGTCAACGCGCCGGCGAATACGCCGCCGCTCTCGCACGATCCCAATTGCCTAGGCTGCAGCGACTGCCCTGCTATCGCCAGCGCCAAGAATCCGGCGATCGCATACGCAGGCGCGATTTCGATCGAACTGCCGAGCATGATTAGGGTCGATCTTGAGATTACGCCGGTTACAAACCTTGTGATGCTGGCGCGGCATCGCCTGACGCCGCCGGCCAACGGTCCGCCTGTCAAGGCGACGCCCGTGATATTGAAGGATATACTCCGCCTCTGATCCGAGTTTGCGAACCGCGCGCCATAAGGGCCACGGGTTTTCGTTCATAACAGGGTCAACAATCATGTCAGATCATTCCGTTTGGCGGGCCGGCGCGCCTCTCTTTCACCGTTTTTCGGCGAGCATGGCGGCTGCTGTCATTCTCGCTATCGGCGCCGGAAGCGCGAGCGCTCAGACCTTCGAAGAGATCGAAGCAAAGCTCGCCGATCATCCCTCGCTCGCAGCGCTTCGCATGGAGTCGAATGCACGGGAAGAGTTGTCGACCGCCGAGCGTGCACTGCCTGATCCCGTCCTGTCATTTGGCGTCAGCGACATCCCGGTTGGGAATGTCGGGTTCAGGAACGACCCGGACTCGGCGAAGACGATCGGCGCTTCACAAGAGATTCCCAATCCCGGCGTCAGGCGCGCGCGCTCGGCGCGCGAGCGCGGCGAAGCGTCCGCTGTCACTGCTCAACTTGCATATCGGCTGGCGCTACTGAGGGCCGAACTCATCGGGGCTCTCTCCGAAAAGCGGAGCGCCCGGGAGCAGATCGCTTTTGGGGAGCTGCAACTCGAAAAATACGGCCAGCTTCAGGCGATTCTACGCGGCGATATCGAAGCCGGCAGGCCGCTCTATTACCGACTGCCGCAGGTCGACGTCGAACGCGCCGACGTCGAACGCACAATCGTGGCCTTGCGTTCATCGCTTGCGCAGACGGACGCAGCGCTGATCGACCTCGTCGGCGAGGCGGCGGACACAGCGCCTCCCGCAATCGCACTGGCGCCGTGGGACGGCGGCGCGCTCGCGCTTCACGCGACGCGGATCGCGGACGCGGGCGTCGAGATCGCTAAGGCCGGCGTTCGCGAAGGCAAGGCGGCCTTCGGACCGAATTTCGGCGTCAACTTCACCTATATGCAGCGCCAGGACGGCATTGGCCCGTCAGGCGATCCATTCGCCGGCGACGACTGGTTCGCGGCTGGCGTTTCGGTCTCGGTGCCGCTCTGGGCGCCGAAGAGCCAGTCGCCGCGGCTTCGCGCGGCGCGCGCGCGCCAGTCGGGCGCCGAGTTGTCATATCAAGCCGTCTATCGCGACGTCACGCAGCGGCTGACCTCTCTCAGGGCCGAGCATGGCGCGGCCGAGCGCAATATCGTCGTGCTCGATCAAAAAGCGAGGGCGCTCGACCAGACGATCTCGGCGCTCAGGCGCAATTACGAATCCGGGACCGGCGATTATGCGCAAGTGCTCGACGCCGAAATCGGGAAGCTGACGCTTCTCTCCCAACTCGCCGCAGAACGTGCAAATGCGATCGCCTCTGCAGCGAAATTCAACAGCGAACTGGTGACGCCATGAACCGCTATCTCACTATCCTGCTCGCAGGCCTCACTCTCGCCGCTTGCGGAAAACCGCCGACCGACGAACAGCACGGGAGCAAACATCCGGCGGCGAGCGCAAGCGCGTCGAGCGGCGATGGCGCCGAACAAAGGCCGCAGGCGGCGGAGATAGGGTCTGACGGTTCAAAAAATGGAGAGATTCTTTACTACCGCCATCCGATGGGTCTTCCCGATACTTCGCCTGTTCCGAAGAAGGATTCGATGGGGATGGACTACATCCCTGTCTATGAAAATGAAGGCGTGAGCGGCGGCAGCGCGGTCTTCGTCGCGCCGGAAACGATCCAAACGCTCGGCGTCAAGATTGAACCCGCCAAGGAAGTCGACTTCGGCCGGGCGATTCGGACGTTCGGCGCGGTCGCCGACAACGCGCGGCTGCTGACGGAGATCACCTCGCGCGTAGACGGCTGGATCGACGAGCTCGTTATCACGGCGGTCGGCGACGAAGTCCGCAAGGGAGATCTCCTTTTCCGCCTGAGAAGCCCCGACCTCATCGCCGCCAAGCGCGATTATGTGACGGCTCTCAATTCCGGCTCAGCGAGCTGGGCGGCCTCATCAGCGACACGTCTGAAGTCGCTCGGCGTTCAGGAGCGGACGGTAGCTGAAGTCAGGACCAGCCGGGCGGTCGACGAATTGACGGCTTTCTATGCGGAGCGCGACGGCATCGTCTCGATGCTGAACGTGCGCAAGGGCGCTTTCGTCAAATCCGGAGACCAGATCGCGACGCTTGCCGATTACGGCGAGGTCTGGGTCATCGCCTCGATCGCCGAGCAGGACCTCCCGCTGATCGCGCCGGGCGCGCCGGCGGCGGTGACATTTCCCAATGCCCCGGCGGCGAGCCGGAGCGCAATTGTCGATTACGTCTATCCGACAGTTGATGCGAAAACCCGAACCGGCAAGGCGCGAATCGTTCTCGACAATCCGACCCTTGCGCTGCGCCCTGGAGCTTACGCAGACGTTTCCTTCGAGATCGGGTCGCAGTCGCGCCTCGCCGTGCCGTCCGAAGCGATCCTTCGCGATCAGCGCGGCGCGCATGTAATCTTGGCGACGGGCGAAGGGCGCTTCATGGCCGTATCCGTCAAGACGGGCCTCGTCTCCAGCGGATTGACTGAAATCGTCGAAGGCCTCGACGCCGGCGACAGGGTCGTCGTCTCCGGGCAATTCCTCATCGACTCGGAAAGCAATCTCAAAGAGTCGCTCGGAAAGCTGACGGCGGGCGGTCATGCAGGCCACGGCGTCGGCGCCGCGCCTGAAGACGGAGACCGGACGGAAATGAAATCCGACGCCGAGCCTTCCGCGCGCCAGCATGACGACGATGGGAGCCAACTCTGATGTCAGCGCATGACGCCCAAAGTCTTACCGGTCATGATCCGGCAAAAAGCTGGGTCGCGCGCCTTATCGCTTGGTCCGTCCGAAACCAGCTCATTGTCGCCATGCTGGCGGCGGCGCTCGCCGTCGCGGGCGTGCTGTCGATGCAGAAGACGCCGCTCGACGCCATTCCGGACTTGACCGACACGCAGGTCATCATCCGCACCGATTTCGAGGGCCAATCGCCGAAGATCGTCGAAGACCTCGTCACCTATCCCTTGTCACGCAGCCTCCTCGGCCTGCCGCGCGTCAAGGACGTTCGCGGCCAGTCGATGTTCGGCGTCAGCTTCGTCTATGTCATCTTCGAGGAGGGCGTCGATCAATACTGGGCGCGCTCGCGCGTCGTCGAAGCTTTGTCGAAAGTCGGAGGATCGCTGCCCGCCGCGGCGGTTCCGCGCATCGGCCCGGACGCAACCGGCGTCGGCTGGGTCTTTCAATACGCGCTCGTCGACAAGACGGGTAAACGCAGTCTCGCCGAACTGCGCTCGCTTCAGGACTGGTTTCTGAAATTCGAATTGACCGGCGTTCCGGGCGTCGCCGAAGTCGCCTCGGTCGGCGGCTTCGTCAAGGAATACCAGGTGCTGATCGATCCCAACCGGCTGCGAGCTTACGATGTCTCCATCGCGCGCATCGCCGAGGCGGTCAGGGCGGCGAGCGGCGAAGTCGGCGGCCGCGTCGTCGAGCAGGGCGAGACGGAATATGTGATCCGCTCGGCAGGATATGTCGACGATGTCCGCGATCTCGAACAGGTCGTCGTCTACGCCGACAACGGAACGCCGGTGACGCTCGCCGATCTGGCGACGGTTGTCGAAGGACCGGCGCTCCGGCGCGGCGTCGTCGAACTCGACGGCGAGGGAGAGACCGTCGGCGGCATCGTCGTCATGCGCGATGGGGAAAACGCGCTCACCGTCATCGACGCCGTCAAGGAGAGGATCGAATCGCTTCAGGCGGGACTGCCCGAGGGAGTCGAGATCGTAACGACTTACGACCGGGCGCCGCTGATCGAAGGCGCGGTGGAGTATCTCAATAGCAAGCTGATCGAGGAAGGGATCGCCGTCGCCCTTGTCTCGCTGATTTTCCTTTTGCATGCGCGTTCGGCATTCGTCGCCATCGTCACCCTGCCGCTCGGCGTCCTCGGCGCCTTCATCATCATGTCGGCGCAGGGCGTCACCGCGAACATCATGTCCTTGGGCGGCATAGCGATCGCCATCGGGGCCATGGTCGACGCCTCGATCGTCATGGTCGAGAACGCGACCCGAAAACTCGCCGCTCTGGGCGCGAGGCCCGATCCGAACGTGCGGCGGGAGGCGATCATCGAGGCGGCGCGGGAAGTCGGACCGGGTCTTTTCTTCTCGCTGCTCATCATCACCGTCTCGTTTCTCCCGGTCTTCGCGCTGACCGGGCAGAGCTACCGGCTCTTTTCCCCTCTCGCTTTCACGAAGACCTACGCCATGGCGTTCGCGGCGATCCTCTCGGTGACGGTCGTTCCGATCCTCATGCTGTGGCTCATCCGTGGGCGGATCGCCGCTGAAGATAGGAATCCGGTCAACCGGTTCTTCATCCGGCTCTATGAGCCGGCCCTCCGTGCGGCGCTCAATCGCAAGTGGATAACGATCGGCCTCGCCGGATTCCTGCTCACCAGTCTCGCCTGGCCGCTCGCGCGGACGGGATCGGAGTTCGTCCCGCCTCTTTATGAAGGACAGCTCCTTTACATGCCGGCGACGCTGCCGGGCGCTTCCGTCACCAAGATGCGCGAAATCCTCGGTCAGACCAATCGTCTCTTGAAGACCGTTCCGGAAGTCGAGCAGGTGTTCGGAAAGGCCGGCCAGTCGGATACGGCGACCGATCCCGCGCCGTTGAACATGATCGAGACCTGGGTGCGCCTGAAGCCGCGGTCGCAATGGCGAGAAGGGCTCACCCCCGAGGCGCTGATCGCGGAATTGAACGAGCGTTTGAAGCTTCCCGGCCTGATCAACAGCTGGGGTTATCCGGTCAAGATCCGCATGGACATGGTCTCAACCGGCGTCAGGACGCCGGTCGGAATCAAAATCTCCGGCGACGATCTTGAGGAGATCGCCCGCGTGTCCGCCGACGTCGAGCGCGCGGTCAACGGCGTCAGAGGCGTGCGCTCGGCCTTCGCCGACCGCGTGCTCGGCGGCAAATATCTCGAAATCGTTCCCGATCGCGCCGAGCTCGCGCGGCGCAACATCGACATGGGGGCGTTCCAGGATGTCATTTCAACGGCGCTCGGCGGCATGAAGCTCACTGAGAGCGTGCAAGGCCGCGAACGCTACGACATCATGCTCCGCTATGACCGGCCTTTTCGGGAAACCGCGGGAGCGCTCGGCGACGTCCTCGTGCCGACGTCCGAAGGTCAGCACATCCCCTTGGGCGAATTGGCGTCGGTCAACTTCACTGAAGGTCCGCCGATGATCCGCTCCGAGAACGCGCGGCTGACAGGCTGGGTGTTCGTCGACATCGAAGGCCGCGATCTCGGCGGTTTCGTTGCTGAGGCGCGACGCGTTGTGGAGGCGTCCATCGCATTGCCATCCGGCTATGCGATCGAGTGGTCGGGGCAGTATGAGCAAATGCAGGAGGCCGCGGCCAAGCTGAAGATCGCCATTCCGAGCGCGATCGCCATCATCTTTCTCCTTCTGATGCTGCATTTCGGGCGGCTCGACCGCACGCTGATGATCATGCTCTCCCTGCCCTTCGGCCTTATCGGCGGCCTCTGGGCCGTCTATCTCGCCGGCTACAATATGTCGGTCGCGGTCGCCGTCGGCTTCATCGCGCTCGGCGGCATCGCTGCTGAAACAGCCGTCGTGATGCTCCTTTATATCGACAAGCAGGTGCGCGACCATCCGCCCGCCACTCGCGACGAATTGTTCGACGCGATCACGCATGGCGCTGTCCTGCGCCTGCGGCCAAAACTGATGACCGTCGCGACCATCATGGCGGGCCTGCTGCCTATATTCCTCACCGAAGGCCTCGGCGCCGACGTGATGCGGCGCATCGCCCTCCCGATGCTCGGCGGCATGGTCTCGACGACGATCCTCACGTTGATCGTCATTCCCGTTATTTATTACATCTGGGTCGGCCGGCATTTTGCGACGCCGGCGCGCAGCTTACGCTCGGTATTTCCCTAGGAGGTCCACGAGTTCGGAAAATTTCTCGCGCTGGGCAGCGGCGCTGCGGCTGGAGATGGCCTCCTCGACGCAATGCGCCGTATGGTTTTTGAGGATCTCGTCCTCGACTTTTTTCAAAGCCGCCTTGACCGCCTGAATCTGGGTCAGGATGTCGATGCAATAGCGGTCATCCTCGACCATGCCGATGACGCCCCTGACTTGTCCCTCAATGCGCTTCAATCTCGTCACGATTGCGCCAACGCCGTGTTTAACCATTTGACAGATACCTCGCTGGGGTATAAATAATCCATCCTGAAAGGCGGGTCAACGACGACCTCGGCAGATTCGATGGCGTTCGGCTTCAAGAATCTCTTCGCGGCGCTCGCGGCCCTCGTGTTCAGCGCGGGGCACGTGGCGTGCGCATGCCTGCCCGATTTCTCTGACGCATCCGATTCACAAATTGCCGAAGCCGCGGCGCATTCCCATGAGGCGGCGGGCGCTTTCCGCCACCATAATCACGGCAGCGCTTCCGGTGAAAATGGCGACGGACCGTTCGAAGGCGCCTGCGACCATTGTCAGCTAGCCCAAGCCGCCGCCGCGCCGGACGCCGCGAAGCTGCAGGCGCCGACGCTTGCGGCAGCTCCGTTCATCGCAATTCTGTCCAGCGTCACTTCCACTCAAGCGCCGACGCTGTTTTTAGAGGCTGCTGCACGCCTTCACTGGGCGGCGCCGCCCGGCTTGTCGCCGGTCTCCCTGAAAATCCGACTTCTGATCTGAGACGAGGCGCGTCAGCGCGGCGGCGTCGCGGATTCGTGAGTTTTCGTGTCCGCGGCGCGTTGCCCCTTCCGCGCAACCGAAACCGCCTCAGCTTTCATCCGTTAACACACCAAGGAGAACCACCATGAATCGACCCCTGCTCATGTCCGCCGCATTCGCACTGGCGCTTGGCGGCGCCTCTGCCTTCGCCATGCCTTCAGGCCACAAGATGGACAACCCGACGACCGAGCCCGCAGGCGCAATGGAACATGCTGATCATTGCGGCATGCC
>DNZB01000268.1 GCA_003506635.1 Parvularcula sp. | reverse complement strand
ATTTTTCGTTCGTAACAGGATCAATTCTCATGTCGAAATCATGCTTGCCGGCCGTAAGGCCGCTCTTCGATCGCCGCAAATGGGCGGCGACGCTTGCCGTGCTCATTCTCGCGGTTTCACCGGCGGCCGCGCTGGCGCAAACCGCCAGCGTAACGTTCGAGCAGCTGGAAGCACGCCTTGCCGATCATCCCTCGCTCGCTGCGCTTCGCATGGAGTCGAATGCACGGGAAGAGTTGTCGACCGCCGAGCGCGCCCTGCCTGATCCCGTCCTGTCGTTCGGCGTCGGCGACATCCCGGTTGGGAATGTCGGGTTCAGGAACGACCCGGACTCGGCGAAAATGATCGGCGCTTCACAGGAGATCCCCAATCCTGGCGTCAGGCGCGCGCGCTCGGCGCGCGAACGGTCGGAGGCGGCGGCTGTCAGCGCGCAATTCTCCTACCGGTTGGCGTCATTAAAGGCCGAACTCATTGCGGCTCTCTCCGAGAAGCGGCGCGCCAAAGAGCAGATCGCTTTTGCGGAGATGCAGCTCAAAAAATACGGCCAGCTTCAAGAGTTGCTGCGCGGCGATATCGAAGCTGGCAGGCCGCTCTATTATCGACTTTCGCAGGTCGACGTCGAACGCGCCGATGTTGAGCGGATGATCGTGGCCTTGCGATCGTCGCTCACGCAGACGGACGCTGCGCTGATCGACCTCGTCGGCGAGACGTCGGACCTTGCGCCGCCCGCAATGCCGCTGACGCCGTGGGACGGCGGCGCGCTCGCTCTTCACGCGACGCGGATCGCGGACGCGGGCGTCGACATCGCCAAAGCCGGCGTTCGCGAAGGCAAGGCGGCCTTCGGGCCGAATTTCGGCGTGAACTTCACCTACATGCAGCGCCAGGACGGCATTGGCCCGTCAGGCGATCCATTCGCTGGCGACGACTGGTTCGCGGCCGGCGTATCGGTCTCGGTGCCGCTCTGGGCGCCGAAGAGCCAGTCGCCGCGGCTTCGCGCGGCGCGCGCGCGCCAGTCGGGCGCCGAACTGTCGTATCAGGCCGTCTATCGCGACGTCACTCAGCGGCTGACCTCTCTAACGGCCGAGCATGGCGCGGCTGAGCGCAACATCGTCGTGTTCGATCAGAAGGCGAAGGCGCTCGACGAGACGATCTCGGCGCTCAGGCGCAATTACGAAGCCGGGAATGGCGATTACGCGCAGGTGCTCGACGCTGAAATCGGGCAACTGGCCCTTCTTTCTCAACTCGCTGCCGAGCGCGCCAACGCGGTCGCGCTCGCCGCGCAATTCAACAGCGAACTGGTGACGCCATGAAACGATATCTCACTATCCTGCTCGCCGGTCTCGCCCTCGCCGCTTGCGGAAAACCGGCGACCGACGAACAGCACGGGAGCGAACATCCGGCGGCGGGCGCAGACGCAGCAAGCAACGACAACCCGGAGCAGCAACCGCGAGCGTCGGAGAAAAAGTCTCGCGGCTCGGGAAAGGGCGAGATTATTCACTACCGCCACCCGATGGGACTTCCCGACACTTCGCTGGTTCCGAAGAAAGATTCGATGGGGATGGACTATATCCCCGTTTATGAAAACGAAGTTGCTTCCGGCGACAGCGCGATTGTCGTCGCGCCGGAAACGATCCAGACGCTCGGCGTCAAGATCGAAACCGCCAAGGAAGTCGACTTCGGCCGGGCGATTCGGACGTTCGGCGCGGTCGCTGATAACGCGCGGCTGCTGACGGAAATCACCTCGCGTGTCGACGGCTGGATCGACGAGCTCGTGATCACCGCTGTCGGCGACGAAGTCCGCAAGGGCGATCTTATTTTCCGCCTGAGAAGCCCGGACCTCATCGCCGCCAAGCGCGATTATGTGACGGCACTAAATTCCGGTTCTTCAAGTTGGGCGGCGTCATCGGCGACACGGCTGAAATCGCTCGGCGTTCAGGGCCAGACGATCGCGGAGATCAACGCCGGCAGGACGGTCGATGAGCTGACGCCGTTTTACGCCGAGCGAGACGGAATCGTCTCGGTGCTGAACGTACGCAAGGGCGCTTTCGTCAAATCCGGGGACCAGATCGCAACAATCGCGGATTACGGCGAGGTTTGGGTGATCGCCTCGATCGCCGAGCAGGACCTCCCGCTGATCGCGCCGGGCGCGCCGGCTTCAGTGACATTTCCGAATGCGCCGGCGGCGGGCCGGTCCGCTGCCGTCGATTACGTCTATCCGACGGTCGATCCCAAAACCCGCACCGGCAAGGCTCGCATCCTTCTCGACAATCCGACCCTTGCGCTGCGCCCTGGAGCTTACGCGGACGTTTCCTTCGAGATCGAGTCGCAATCGCGCCTCGCCGTGCCGTCGGAAGCGATCCTCCGCGATCAGCGCGGCGCGCATGTGATCATGGCGATGGGTGACGGGCGCTTTATGCCGATGCCGGTCAAGACAGGCCTCGTCGCCAGCGGATTGACTGAAATCGTCGAAGGCCTCGACGCCGGCGATCCGATCGTCGTCTCCGGCCAGTTCCTCATCGACTCTGAAAGCAATCTCAAGGAGTCGCTCGGAAAGCTGACGGCGGGCGGTCATGC
>DNZB01000313.1 GCA_003506635.1 Parvularcula sp. | reverse complement strand
TCTTCGTGAAGGCGTGCGTCCACGCCCTGAAGGAAATCCCTGACGTCAACGCTGAGATCGACGGCGACACGATCATCTACAAGAACCATTACGACATTGGCGTCGCCGTCGGCACGGACAGGGGCCTTGTCGTGCCCGTCCTTCGCGACGCTGACGATCTTTCGCTTGCGGAGATCGAAAAGGCGATCGCCGATTTCGGCCGCCGCGCGCGCGACGGCCAGCTGAAGCTTGAAGAAATGCAAGGGGGCACCTTCACCATCACGAATGGCGGCGTTTATGGGTCGCTTATGTCGACGCCGATCCTCAATCCGCCGCAATCCGGCGTCCTCGGCATGCACCGCATCGAGGAGCGCCCGGTCGTCCGCGCCGGACAAGTCGTCGTTCGACCGATGATGTATCTGGCGCTTTCCTACGATCACCGCATCGTCGACGGCAAAGGCGCCGTGACGTTCCTCGTGCGCGTGAAGGAGAATTTGGAGGATCCGCAGCGTTTGATGCTGGATCTGTAAGAGCGAATGGCGGATGGTCGAACGTCGAAGCTCCAGAGGCGCCGGCGTTCGGCGTCGCGACCGACAAATCCGTTCGCCATTGACTGATCACACGCTCGCCGTTCAACCTTCACGAAGGCACAATGTCTCAATCCTACGACCTCATCATCATCGGCGCAGGGCCCGGCGGCTATAACGCGGCGATTCGCGCGGGCCAGCTTGGCCTCAAGACTGCGATCATCGAAAAGCGAGAAACGAAGAAGCTCGGCGGCACCTGCCTTAATGTCGGGTGCATTCCGTCGAAGGCGTTGCTGCACGCCTCGGAGCTTTACGAAGCCGCGCAAACGCAATTTGCTTCGCTCGGCATCAAGACCGGCGCTGTGTCGCTCGATCTGAAAGCGATGCTGAAACAGAAGGATGACGCCGTCGACGGCCTGACGAAGGGCGTCGAGTTTCTGATGAAGAAAAACAAGGCGGAGGTCATATACGGCGCCGGCGAGATTATCGCGCCCGGTAAGGTGCGCGTCGCGGCCAGCGGCAAGACGGCGGATTACGAAGCGAAGAACATCATCATCGCGACCGGCTCTGACGTCACGCCCTTGAAGGGTGTCGACATCGACGAGAAGCGCATCGTCTCCTCGACCGGCGCGCTCGAATTCGAGACCGTGCCGAAACATCTCGTCGTCATCGGCGGCGGCGTCATCGGCCTTGAACTCGGCTCCGTTTGGCGCCGGCTGGGCGCGCAGGTGACGGTCGTTGAATTCCTCGACCGCATCTTGCCGACGATGGACGGCGAAGTGTCAAAGCAGTTCCAGCGCCTCCTCGCCAAGCAAGGCATGGCGTTCAAGCTTTCGTCGAAGGTGACGGGCATGGAGAAACCGAAAGCCGGCCTTAAGGTTTCGGTCGAACCAGCGGCCGGCGGCGCGGCGGAGATGATCGAGGCGGACGCCGTTCTCGTCGCCATCGGCCGACGCCCCCACACGGCGGGGCTGGGGCTTGAGCGGATCGGCGTCAGGATGGATGCGCGCGGCTTCATCGAGACCGATCATTTCAAAACTTCCGTACCAGGATTATGGGCGATCGGCGACGTCATCCACGGGCCCATGCTCGCGCACAAGGCTGAGGATGACGGCGTCGCCTGCGTCGAGCTGATCGCCGGCAAAGCGGGCCACGTGAATTACGACGCCGTGCCGAACGTCGTTTACACCTCGCCCGAGGTCGCCAGCGTCGGCAAGACCGAGGAAGACCTCAAGAAAGCGGGGATCGCTTACAAGACCGGCAAGTTCCCGTTCCTCGCCAACAGCCGGGCGAAGACCAATCACGAGACCGACGGATTCGTCAAAATCCTCGCCGACGCCAAGACCGACCGCGTCCTCGGCGGGCACATCGTCGGCGTCGGCGCCGGCGAGCTGATCGCCGAGATCGTTTCGGTCATCGAGTTCGGCGGCGCGTCCGAGGACATCGCGCGCACCAGCCACGCCCACCCGACCCGCTCCGAAGCCGTGCGTCAGGCTGCGATGGCGGTCGAAGGCTGGGCGATGCAGGCGTGAGCGCGGCGTCGATAAGCAGTATACTGACTATTCCGGACCTCGCCGGTTACGCCGGCGTCGGCCTCGTCGTCGTCACCTATTTCCTCAGCCAGATCGGGCGCATGGACGTGAAGCGGCCGATCTATCCGGCGATCAACGCCGTCGGCGCGGTGATGATCCTTTTTTCGCTCTACCACCGGCCAAATCCGCCTTCGGTCGTCATTGAGTTTTTCTGGCTCGCGATCAGCGTTATCGGCTTTCTGCGGGCGGTGCGCCCGAAGGCGTAAAAGGCGCGCCGCGCCGGCGAATCATCCATAAGGGGCCCCGATAACAGGGGCTCTGTCCATGTCCGCTCACCTTTCCGCCGGCCTCGACGCCGTTTCGCTTTCCGCGCTGATGTCCTCGCGCCTTTGCCACGATCTTATCAACCCGGTTGGGGCGCTGTCGTCGGGGCTTGAAGTGCTCGCCGATCCGTCAATGGACGAGACGATGAAGGACGCGGCGATTGATCTCATCAAGACGAGCGCCGAGAAATCCGTCGCGCTTCTCAAATACGCCCGCCTCGCCTACGGCGCTTCGGGCGGCGCGGGCGAGTCGCTGCCGTTCGAAGAAGCCAGGAGCGTTCTCCAGGGCATGTTCGCCTGGTCGAAAGCGAGCCTCGACTGGCGGATCGCGCCTGGCTACGCGCCGAAAGACGAAGTGAAAGCGCTTCTCGTGCTGGCGCTTTCGGCCGCAGATTGCGCGCCGCGCGGGGGAAACGTCGTCGTCGAGGGCGAGCGCGGCGCCTATTCGATCCGCGTCTCCGGCGGACGCATCATCGTGCAGGACGACATGATTCGCGCGCTCGCCGGCGATAGCGCTGAGTTGAAGCCGAAATTCGCCCCGCACTACCTCACGGGCCTTGCCGCCCGCGCCGCCGGCGGCGGCGCTGAAATGACGGTGGAGGAGGGATCGGCCTCAATCACAGCCCGTTTCGCACCCGCCGAAGCTCGCGCGTTAACGGCAGGCTAAGGAAAAAAGGCAAGGATGGCGAGTGAACCCTGGGGCTCCACCGCCATGAAGACCTGTCTCGTCCTTGAAGATTCCGAGCTCATCCGCGAGATCGCCGCGCGTATCCTGAAGGATCTTTCCGTGACGCCGGCGGAAGCGGAATCGGCGGCCAAGGCGCTCGACCAGTGCCGCGCCGGGAAGATCGACGCGGTGATGCTCGACTGGGACCTTCCGGCCATGGGCGCCCTCGATTTCCTGCGCGGCGCGGCGGAATTGGCGCCGGAGCAAAAGCCGATGATCATCTTGTGCGCGACGGAAAACGATCCGCAGCAATTCACGCTGGCGAAAGCCGCCGGCGCTGCACATTACCTTCTAAAGCCGTTCGACAAGGGCAGTGTCGCCGCAAAGCTTGCCGAAATCGGCCTCATCGACGGCGCCGCGGTCGCCCCGGCGCCGCGCTCCGCCGCAACCGCCGGTTAGAATCCGCGCCGCTGAAATCCCGCGGG
>DNZB01000276.1:743-3003 GCA_003506635.1 Parvularcula sp. | reverse complement strand
CCGCTTGCGGCCCAGCGTTCGAGGATCGTGAAAGCTTCCGCCGCCCAGGCGTGGGCGCCGTCAGCGCCGCCTCCGTTCGCGCGGCGGTGATGGCGGTGCTTGTCCGACAGGAATTGATCGATCGACGGCGTCACGAAACTCTGCCGCTTCGGCCAGGCGACGCCGAGCGATTCTTGAGCGCGTCCGATCGCTTCGCTCCAATTGGCGAGGAGCGCGTCATAGCTGATGAACGCGCGCCTGCGCCCGCGCGTCTGGGCTTCGGCGTCAAGCGTATTGCGAAGCCACAGAAGCGCGCCGAGCGCGACGTCGAAATTGTCGCGCTTCTTCAGCGATTCGGCGACTTCGATCGGGTGGCGCACGATCTGGAGGATTGCGGGCGCGGCGCCGGCCGCTTCGAGGGTCTGCGCCCACCAGCCGGCGATGCGGCAGATGCGCGGGTCTTTCAGCACATAGAGAAAGGAATCGCCGAACTCCTCGCGCAGCGTCGCTATCGCCTTCGCGCGATACTCGGCCGCGCGCGGCGAGCGGAACCAGTCCGGATTGACCGGTTCAAAATCGCGCCAGTTGGTGCCGGCGCTTTCGAGCAGCGCATCGTTCAGCTTGCAGACCGGCGCGGGCTCCCAGTGACCGGCCTCATTACCGGGCGCTTCCGGCACCAGGGTCTTCGGGAGGTCGCAGCCGAGCAGATTGAGCGTCCGCGCGAGCGCGCTCGTGCCGGACCGGTGCATGCCGAGGACGAGGACGCACACGCGCGCTCCCGCGGCTCCGTTCGGCATGGCGTCTGCGGCTTTGATCATTGTCGCCCTGAACACTTACGAGGCCCGAAGGCCGCCGCCTCATCATCGTGGCTATCTGACGACTCGGCGCTGAAAACGCCTGTTTATCGGCGCCCCGCCGGTGAAACAAGGCAGGGCGCCTGCGCCGCGCCCGTTTCGAGACCGTCAGCGCCCGTAACGGGCCAAGACTGCTGTGCGTCGCCGTTCAATTTTTGGTCACAAGCCCCTTTTCGGTTGCCCGTCAGCAAGGGGCCGCTAATCTTCGCACATGAAGCGTGTGCCGGCGCAACGGGGAGACCAATCGACATGTGGACCGTGACCTTCGGGACGACGAACGGCGTCGCTTCCGCCGTCCTCAACGATATCCAGCGGGTGACCCTCGACGCGGCGAATTACTGGGGCCGTTATATCAACTTCGGCGCACAGTCGCTCGAGATTAGGGTCAACATCATCAGCCTCGGCTCTTCAACGCTCGCTCAGGCCGGCCCCAAAACATTCGAATTCACGCGCACTGTCGGCGGCGCCGATGTTTTTCAGTCGGGTCCGATCTTCGAATTGCAAAATCAGAGCGACCCGAACGGCGCGACGTACGATATCGGTATCGACGTCAATCTCGATTCGATTAACGCCAATGAATATTTCTTCGGCGGCCTCGCCGATCCCAATGTGCCGTTCAGCAAGTTCGACCTCTTCACGATCCTGGCGCATGAAATCGGCCATGGGCTCGGCTTTCTGTCGTTCGACCCTGTCGGCGCGACCGCCAATCGTACGGAATGGGATTTGTTCAAGAGCGGAAATTTCTTCACCGGGCCCCGTTCGGTCGCGCTGTTCGGCGGAAACGTGCCGCTGCAATCCGGCGACGGCAGCCATTTGAACGTCTTCGACATCATGTTTCCGTCGATCTCGAACGGCCAGCGCGATTTCGTGTCGGCGCTCGACATCGCGATGCTTGCGGACGCGGGTCTTCGGATTTTGGAGCCGACGGGCGGCGATGATTTGCTGTTCGGGTTTGAGCGCAATTCGGGCGGCGGGACGCTTATCGGCGGCGACGACGCCGTTGCGCTTCTCGGCGGAAATGACTGGTATGACGGGCTTTCCGGGATCGATACGATCGACGGCGGCGGCGGCGACGACACGCTGATCGGGGGCCTCGCAAATGACAGCGTGCTGGGCGGGGCCGACGATGATTTGTTGATCGGCTTTGAATCGAACGGCGCGACCTCCCCTTCATCGTTCGATACCGATACGCTGATCGGCGGCGACGGGAACGACACCATTGTCGGCGCTGTCAATGACGTGATCGACGGCGGCGCGGGCGTTGATACGCTTGATCTTTCAAGCGTCGGCGTCGGCCGAGAGGTTCGGGTCGGCGCGGTTTTCGGACTGCTTGAGACCAATCTCAATCTCGAAATCATTATCGGCACCAATTTCAACGACAGTCTTCAAGGACTTGATCAGGACATTCTTCTCGTTGGCGGCGGCGG
>DNZB01000276.1:0-415 GCA_003506635.1 Parvularcula sp. | reverse complement strand
CTGAATGGCGGCGTCACCGGGTTCGACGTGGTCGATTATTCGGACAGTTCCGGCGCGGTCAGGGTGGAATTTTCAGGATTCTCCGAATCCGGCGGCGCCCTGGCGCCGGACGGAACCTATGTCGGCGGCGTTCCGGACGACTTCATTTTCCCTGACTTCGAAAAGATCGTCGGCTCGAATTTCGGCGATCGCCTGGTCGGAAAAGCGCTCTTTGCGACCGTGATCGAGGGCGGCGGCGGCGGCGACTTCATTCTCGGCGGAACCGCAGGGGATACGATCGATGGCGGCGGCGGCGACGACACCCTTCGGCCGGGCGAAGGATCGGATTTGATCAGCGGCGGCGACGGCGCCGACGTTATTGATGCGAGCGGAGGCTTTGATCTTGCGCTGGGCGGGGCCGGCAACGACACGATTT
>DNZB01000221.1 GCA_003506635.1 Parvularcula sp. | reverse complement strand
TCCTGAATCTCAACAAGCCCTAATTCATTCCGGGCGGCATTTTTTCGAACGAAGGCAGCCCGCCGCCGGGTTGGTCCCAGCTGGCGGCGCGGCCCGCAAAGACATGCATTTGCGGCTTGAAAACTTCGAGATCGTCGAGACTGGAAGCGCGCAAGAACACAAGACCCGCCATCGCGGGATTGGTGCTATAAACCGCCGCGCCGCAAGTCGGGCAGAAATGGCGCGTTACAAGATTGCCGCTGTCGGCGGCGCGGGAATATCCCGTCGTCGCCCCTGCCATCGTCACGGCGCCTTCAGGAACCGCCAGATGCGAGGAATGACCGCTGCCGCTGGAGCGACGGCAGTCTTCGCAATGGCAGTGTCCCGCCATGATGGGGTCGCCGTCGCAGCTGTATCGCACCGCCCCGCACAGGCACCCGCCCGAAAATCCGTTCGCCATCACCGCCTCCTTGACGATCGTCGCGGGATCATAGCACTAAGGCGTTGTGACTTGCAAGTTACAAGCGATATGATCCGCCGCACCCGCAGGGGCTGCCGGCCATGATCGGCGGCGACTTCCGTTCGGGCTGCCCGATCGCGTCAACGCTCGACCTCGTCGGTGATCGCTGGACGCTGGTGCTGCTGCGCGATCTCATGAACGGCAAGGCGCGGTTCAAGGAATTCCTTGAGAGCCCCGAAAGGATTTCAAGCAATATCTTGAGCGCCCGCCTGGTCGCGATGGAGGACGCTGGCCTGATCGAAAGCCGGCTCTATCAGCGGCGTCCGAAGCGCCGCGAGTATAAACTGACCCGGAGCGGGGCCGGGTTGCTGCCGGTCTTGCAGGCGATCTGCTGCTGGGGCGAGGCGGAGTTGCCAGACCGATGGCCGGCGCCGGCCACCTTCATGACCAGGACGCCCGAAGACCTCATGAAAAAATAAACCCGCCGGCGCGATAATGGTGCGCGCGCACGCTTGCCTTGGCGGGCGTTCGGGAACATGCCCCTGATGCTCAACGCCGCCCCCGCCGCCATGCACCCCGTCGATCCCGCCGAAGAGATCCAGCATGCGATCGACGCCCGCCGCGGCGTCATCGACCTCTTCCGCGCGATGCTCGCCGATCTTGAGGCGGACTGGCGCGCCGCGCGCGCCGCGCAAAGTCACGAGGCCGAGCCTGTCCTCGCGCCGGAAGCCGAGCTTGGCGTCATCATCGATCGCCTCGACGAGCGGGCGTTCGGGATGTTGATGTTGCTGCTGGCCCTGCCCTGTACGCCGCCCTTCGTCTATCTGCTGCCGCAGATTGTATCCCTGCCGATGCTGGCGCTCGCCGCGCAGATGGCGGCGGGCCGCCAGGCGCCGTGGTTTCCGCAAGGCGTGCGCGCGCGGCGCTTGCAGCTGAAGGAGTTCGGCAAGGTTCTCGACTTCAGCGAAAAATATGTGCGCTGGCTTGAAAGGATTGCCCGCCCGCGCCTGCCCGCTGTCACCGGGCGCATGGGCGCGCGCATCGCCGGCGCGTTGTTGATGGTGCCGGCCTTGTCCGTGCTGGCGCCCTTTCCGGGCACCAACACCGTGCCCGGAATCGGCATCGCCGTGACCGCGCTCGGCCTGATCCAGCGCGACGGGCTTTTCGTCATCCTTGGCCTTGTCATCGGCCTTGGCTGGGTGGCGGCGTTTCTGGTCGTGGCGATTTTCTTCGGCGTCGAGTTCGCGACGCTTCTGAAGGACTGGGTCGCCGGGCTGTTTTGACCTTTTCGCCGCGCCCCCCGCGACGATCCGCGCAGGATGAGCCGGCATTCCCGCGCCTTATGATCGCCGGCGATGTCGGGATTCCTTCAGTTTTCGGCCGCGCCGCGCGGCGCGCTTGCGATCGCTGCGGCGGCAAGCGCGCTGTTGCTTGCGGGGGCCCATGCGTTCGAGCATTTCGGCGGGCTTGCCCCGTGCGCGCTCTGCCTTGACCAGCGCGAGGCGCACTGGACGGGCCTTGGCGTCGCGCTCGCTGGACTGGCGCTCGGGCTTTTCTTCAAGGCGCGCCGCGTCACCGCCGCGGCGGCGGGCGCGCTGGCGCTCGTTTACCTCGTCAGCGCGGGGCTCGCGTTCTACCACACCGGCGTTGAGTACAAATTCTGGCCGGGCCCCGCGACCTGTTCAGGCGCCGGGCCTGTCGCGATCGATCCGTCGGCGCTTGACGATGTTCTAAGCGGCGCAGCGCCCGTCGTGACCTGCGCGGAGGCCGCGTGGCGGCTGTTCGGCGTCTCAATGGCCGGGTATAATCTGCTTGTCTCCGCGGCGCTCTTTGCGCTCTGCGCGCTCGCCGCGGCTCACGCCTTCAGCGACGCGCGCGATGCGGCAAGGCCGCGCGCGCTGCGAATGTGAGGCTGCGATATGAGCTATGCCTCCACCCCCAGCCGCCCGGGCCCGCGCGACAAGCGCTTGCACGAAATGCTGCGCGTCGATCACGCAGGCGAATACGGCGCCGTGCAGATCTATCGCGGACAGCGGGCGATCTTCGATCGCGCGAGGGGCCGCGAGGACATCGCCGCGGTCTTGAAGGAGATGGAAAAGGGCGAGGCGGCGCACCTCAAAACCTTTGACCGCCTCCTTGCGGAGCGGAGCGTCCGCCCTACCCTGCTCGCGCCGATCTGGAACGCGGCTGGCTTTGCGCTGGGCGCGGCGACGGCGCTGATGGGCGAGAAAGCTGCGATGGCCGCGACCGCCGCGGTCGAGGATGTCATCGAAAAGCACTACGCCGCACAGGCGGCGGAACTTGAGGCCGCCGAACCGGCGCTCGCAGAGACGGTCGCCCGTTTCCGCGAGGATGAGCTTGGCCACAAGGCGACAGCCGAAGCCCATGGCGCGAAGGAAGCGCCCGCCTTCACGCTGATGCGCGCGGTGATCAGCGCCGGCTGCCGCGTCGCGATAGGGCTTTCGGAGAAGATCTGACGGACCTCAAAACGGCTTCGTCACCGCCATGAAAAGCGCGACCAGCATCAGGACGAACGGCGCTTCGTTCATGATCCGCCAGAAGGTTCCGGTATGGGGCCGCTCCCCCTTTTCAAATTTCTTCTGGGTCGCGGCGTAAAAGCCGTGGATGCCGGAGATGGCGATCACCATCGGCAGCTTCACATGGAACCACCCCGCCTTCAAAAGCGCCGGGTTCGCCCACAGCATCAAAAGCGCGAACAGCCATACCGCCACGAGCGCGGACGTCATGATGCCTTTGAGGAGGCGGCGTTCCATCTTGACGAAGAAGGCTTCGGCCTCCCCGCCCTGTGCGCTTTCATGGTGGTAAATGAAGAGCCGCGGCAGATACATCATCCCCGCCATCCAGGCGATCACAGCTGAAAGATGCAGCGCCTTCAGCGTCAGGTAGTGCTGGCTGAGGAATTCCGTCATCGGCGCTACGCCCCCCGCACGATTTCAACAAGGCGCGCGACGTTCTCCGGCGGCGTGTCAGGCGTCAGGCCATGGCCGAGATTGAAGATGTAAGGCGCGCCGCGAAAAGTCTCCCGCAGACGGCGGGCTTCTTCCTCCATCCGCCGGCCGCCGGCGACGACCAGCATGGGATCAAGGCCGCCTTGTACCGTCGCGTGGGGGCTGAGATGCCGGCGCGCATGCGCGAAGGGGTGCGCGTGGTCAATGCCGATAACATCGCAGCTGTCGAGCATGGCGAAGGCCGTCGCCGACGCGCCGACGCCCTTCGGGAAGAGGATAACCGGCGTTCCGGGGGAGGCGGCTTTGACTTTCCGCGCGATCGCATCAGCGGGGTCAAGACACGCCGCTTCGAGGATCGGTTCAGGCAGCCCGGCGGCCCAGCTGTCGAAAAGCTGCACGGCTTCCGCGCCCGCTTCGATCTGTCTGATGAGATAGGCCGCCGTCGCATCCACGAGGAGCGCAGTCAACGCCGCCGCGAAACCCGGATCGTCATACCAGATCTTCCGCAGCGCCGCGGGATCGCGCTGCGCGCCGCCGCCGATCATATAGGTGGCGACCGTCCACGGTGCGCCGGCGAAACCGATCAGGGTTTTTTCCGGCGACAGGCGCGCGCGCACCAGCCGAACGGTCTCATAGACCGGCGCCAGCTGCGCGTGAATGTCCCGCCCGCGAAACCGTTCAAGATCATCCAGCGTCTTGACCGGCGCGAGGCGCGGCCCCTCGCCTTCCATGAAGCTGACGTCCTGCCCAAGCGCGTGCGGAACGAGAAGGATATCGGCGAACAGGATCGCCGCGTCGAAATCATAGCGCCGGATCGGTTGCAGCGTCACTTCAGCCGCAAGGTCGGAATTGTAGCAGAGGTCGAGGAACGATCCCGCCCTGGCGCGCGTTGCGCGATATTCAGGAAGATACCGCCCGGCCTGCCGCATCAGCCAGATCGGCGGAGTTTTCTGTTCCTGGCCTCTGGCGGCCGCGAGAAGTGGTTTCACCGGTTCAGCGTCCTTCGGGCTTTCGCTTCTTATCCTTTAAGAGTCTATTAAGCTTGATGAAGAAAGTATTAATGGGGGAAACCGGGGAAAACGAAGGGGGAGCGCTCTTTCCCGGCGCTATCCACCGGACTCCCACAGGCGGGCGCCGATCCTTGCACCATCGGCGCTGCGTGAAAGGCATGCGTGTTCCTTCGATGAAGCGCTCTTTTTACGCGCGGCAAGATTGTTTCCCGAACGATCTTTCCGCACTTTCCCGCGCTCGCCGCTGTGTCCCTTGTGCGCATCCGGAAATCCCCGCGCTTATGGGCGCCGAGGGTGCATGCCTGGTTGAAACCGGCGCGGCGGGAAAATTCGGCGCGCCCTTCCCTTACCTTGCGGCCGTTCCTTGCACAGCGTTTCCCCAACCTGTCCACAACAAGTTTGTCGAGACCGCCCGGCCGAAGAGGATCGCTCTGCGATGACCGCCCTCGCTGGAAAAATGTCGAGCTACTTCCATGTTCACCTCGTTTCGGATTCGACCGGCGAGACCTTGAACGCCGTCTTCAAGGCGGTGACATCGCAATTTGCGAGCGCCTATGCGTTCGAGCACATCTATGCGCTCATCCGCTCGAAGCCGCAGATGGAAAGGGTGCTGACCGACATCGAGAACGCGCCGGGGCTCGTACTTTACACCGTCGTCAATCCGGAGCTTCGCCGTCTTCTTGAAACGCGCTGTTCGGAATTGCAGACGCCGGCCATTTCGGTGCTCGATCCCTTTATCGAAGCCTTCTCGGATTTTCTGGGGCTTGAACAGACGCGCAAGGCCGGCGCTCAGCACGAAATGGATGACGCTTATTTCAGGCGCATCGCGGCGATCGATTTCACGCTCACCCATGATGACGGGCAGATGGCTTATGATCTTGAACCCGCGGACGTCGTCCTTGTCGGGGTCAGCCGCACGTCGAAGACGCCGACTTGCATGTACCTCGCCAATCGCGGCGTTAAAGCTGCGAACATCCCGCTCGTTCCCCACGCCGAGCCGCCGCCGGAGCTTGCAAGTCTTAAAAACCCATTGGTCATCGGGCTCATCGCAAGCCCGGAGCGTCTGGCGCAAATCCGCCAGAGCCGCCTTGGCGGCCTGAACGCGGCCGATCACGCCGAGGGCTATTGCGATCTGGAGAGCGTTCGCGCCGAGGTGCTGCGGGCCAAACGCCTTTACGCCAGGCATCGCTGGCCGGTGATCGACGTGACGCGAAAATCCGTCGAGGAGACGGCGGCGGCGATCCTGACCAAGCTGTCCGCCCGGCGAAACCAGCA
>DNZB01000348.1 GCA_003506635.1 Parvularcula sp. | reverse complement strand
GCGCCTTCAAGGACGCCGGTCCCGACGGGATCGATCAGTTGCAGCGTCGGGTTCGCGGGTCTCATCGCGTCGAAGACGTCCGCTTCTGCAAGCCCGAGATCGGCAAGGCTGGCTCGAAAGGAGGGACTGTTGCGAAGCGCCAGCGCGACCGCTTCCTTTTCGTCAAGACCGTCAGAGAGCGAGTCCGATGACGTGGACGCCGCGGCGATGTCGTCGACTTTGAGCCGGGTCTCAAGCGACGGCGGCAATGCCGATTCAAACTTGACCGGATCGGACGCGCAGGCGGAGACAGCCAGGAGCAAAGCAGCGCCCCCCATACCATGAGACTCTATTTGTCGCCGCGCGGCCACGTCGCTTGCCCTTTGACAGTTTAACCATGTTAAGACGTCTCAGTTAGCGTTCTGTTAAGCAACTCGCGGGCCATTGGCTCGCTCGTTGGCAAGTCGACGAGCGTTTGCGTACTAACCGCTCGAAGCGTCAGTCGCCGCACATGTCTATTGTGCGTCAATCTGGGAATGGCGATCACGCTCGACAACAGGGATTGAAGCGAGCCAAAGCCTCGTTTCATGCGTGTGCTCGAACCGGTCCGCATCCGAGGCGTAAATCCTCTCAGCCGAGCGGTCTGCTTGCCGGCGCATTCGGTTGTGTTTGGCTTGACGTCAGCAAAAGGAAGTCTTTCGACATTAGCTGCCCCGATCACCGTCGGTGATCGAGCAAGGGAATGCCGAGGCGCTTGGCCTTGTCGGCGAGATTGTCGGTGACGCCCGAGCCGGGGAAGACGACGAGGCCGATGGGCAGGACCTTGAGGAGTTCGTCATTGCGCTTGAACGGCGCGGCCTTGGCGTGGCGTGTCCAGTCCGGTTTGAACAGGATTTGCGCGACCTTGCGCGCGTCGGCCCATGAGGCGGCGATCTTCTCGGCGCCACGCGGGCAAGCGCCATGGAGAAGCACCATGTCGGGGTGCTTGGCGCGGACACGGTCGAGCGCGGCCCAGATGGCAGCGACGTCATTGAAGTCAGGACCGCCGGCGAAGGCGATCTTCGCTCCAGAGGGTGTTAGCGGTTCGATCTCGGCGCGGCGCTTGGCGGCGATGAAGTCGCGGCTGTCGATGATGGCGGAGGTCAGCATTGACACAGGCGACCGGCGCGCGACCAGCGAACCGACGCGCGGCTTCCAGGCGTGGCCCATATGCGTCTCGAAGAGCTGCGCGGCGAAGTCGCGCATGAACTCGAAGGCGTTGCGCCGTTCGATGAGCGTGACGCCGTGCGCGGTGAGGCGTTCAAGCTCTACGGAGCGGATTTCGGAGCCGTCCTGATCGCGCTGGCTCCTGCGTTGCTCCTGTTCGTTGCGGTCGAGCGTGCGCTCGACGACGCCGACGTGGCGATGAAAGAGAAAGACGAGCGACCAGAGAAGGCTTTCGAGATCGCCTTCGAGCCGCGTATCGGACAAGGTCGCGACCAGCGCGTCGACCATGTCGGCGACGGCGCCCTCGGCGCGGGCGACGTCGGGCAAGGGCCTTGGATCCGGCTCATCGCCGTGCGGCCTCCAGCCGAAGAGCTGCAATTCGTCGAGAAGATGCGCGGTCGGCGAAACGGCTTGCACCGTATTGGCGATGTCGGTGTCGGTGTCGGCGCCATGGTCGATGTCGGTCAGCATAAGCGTGATCCTCGTCTCTCTTGAAGCCGCGCATCCCGCGCGGCCCTTCATGGGGCGGGATCAGCCGGAAGCGGCGCGGGGCCGCACCCGTCGTTCAACGTTGAAATGCCGGCTCGAGCCTTTCGCTCGAGACCGCAAACGGGGCCGCAGCGAGGCGGAGGAGGACGAGCCCGGGGTTTGTTGTTCCGCGAGGAATGGCGGATCGCGAATGAAGCAGAGCGAAGCGGCGACGGTGTCAATCATCCGCCAGGGGAAGAAACCCGCGGCCCGTCCTTGCGGCGCCGCGCCGCTTCCGGCCCAGTCGCCCAACCTTGACGGCCGCGTGGGGCGCGCCGAGCAAAGACGAGCATGATGCTGGCGCTGACGATCTTGCGATGGCGGCGCGGCCCGCTCTAACGGCGTCGTCGATCAGCGCCGGGCGAGATGCACGCGCGATCCTTCGGATCGAGCTGCGCGGCGAGCGAAACCGTCATCGCCGTGCGGTCGGCTTGCAACAGGTCGTCGTTGAAGTCCTTGAGGATGGGCAGAAGGATGACCGCGTCAACGCCCTGCTCCATTGCGCGTTGGCAAAGATGCCCGAACGCGCGCATGCCGGCCTCGTCGCGATCGGCGGCGATGTAGAGTCGTTTCAGCGCCGTCGGGATTTGAAAGGCGCCGAGATTTTGCGCGGATAGCGCGGCAGCCATCGGCAATGAAGGCATCAGACATTGCAGCGACAAAACGGTCTCGACGCCCTCGCCAACCGCCATGATATCGCGCGCCACGCCGAACCGGACAGCGTTGCCGGCGAGGAGGCCCATCGCCTTGCGCGGCGTTGCGAGCGGCGCCTTCGCCGAACCGTCGCGCTGAAGATAGGTGCGTTGCACGCCTGTGATGTTTCCGTCAAGGTTGGTGACGGCGGCGATCAGCGTCGGCCAGCGTTCACCTGCCGATTGCGCGTCGGAGCGATAATAGCAGCGCGGATGAAAGCGCAGCGACTGGAGCCCGGCGATATCCGTGACGCCGCGCGATCGAAGATAGGTTTCAGCGAGCGTGCCCGCTATCGGCTCCGAGGCGGCGAACAGCCGTTGCGCGGACCCCGCGGACTTCCGGTGCGCACATCGCAAACGATCCGGGCGATCGTTTGACGCAAGGCTCAAGAATCGCCGCGCCTCGTCAAGTACGTCGCGGTGATCGGCGAGTCGGCAAGATGCGGCGATCAAGTCCAGAAGGTCGCCATGCTCGCCCGTCGATGCGTCCGTCCATTTTCCGGCGGCGCGTTTGCCGGACGGTGGCCCGGCAAGCCGAAGATAAAGGCTCTTTCCTTTCGCGCCGCGAATGTCGCCGGCGATCCAGTAGTCGCCGACGCGCTTGCCGTTCGGAAGATAGCGCCGGCAGACCTCGCCTGCGCGCATCGCAAGACGGCGCGCGATCTCTCCGCTCGTTTCCGGCATGGCCATCCCTCATGAAAAAGGCCCGCCTTGCGGGCGGGCCCTGGATTGAGGTTGAGACGCAGCTATTCCGCTGCGATCGCGGCCGACGCCGGGTGATGGTCGCACCCGGCAGGCGTACCTGTCTTATCGTCAGCGATCGGAGCGTCGTCGCAATCTGGCGAGCTTTCCTCCGCCGGAAGATTGCGATCGATCGTTCTCATGACCGTCGGCAGCCAGGCGGTTTCGCGAAGCAGTTCCTCCGCCGCTGCGGCCATGTCGGGCTTTTTGAGGCTGTCGAGGCGTCCCGCCACGTCCTCGCCTTTCGCTTCGCGCACCGCCTCCAGAATCTGCGCTTTCGATATGCGCAGGAAATACCCGTCCGCCGTCGGCTTCCAGCCGGCTGCATTGACATCGAGGTCGATCGCGCTTGCGAGTACATCGGCATGGCCGAGTGCGGCTGAGCGGCGGTCATAGGGCCTGAACACCGCGTCGATGGTAAGCGCGACGCAATGCGCGAACAGCATCGAGCGGGCGGACTCCTCCATTGCTGTCAGCGCGTCCCAGAGCGTGACGGGGTCCGCCGGCAAGCGGTCAGCGAATTCCTGATGGCGAGCATCGATCGCAATCGCTGCGGCGCTGTCGGAGAGACCGGCGGCGGCGCTTCTGAAGACGCTCTGGCGCGCGGCGATATCGACGCAGCTTGCGCCGCGATGAGTATAGAAGAGATCGAGGCAGAGCGTATGCAACGCCGCGACGAACGCGATGTCCGGGCATTTGGCGAGCGCATCGCGAAGCGCCAGCGTCCGCCACTCGGTCAGTTCGATAAGCAGGCGATCCGGGATAGCGCGGCCCGGCTCTTCGTCCGGATCGTCATCGGACCCACGGGCTGGATTCGTCTCGTCGAACGCTCCGTTTTCATGGCCATCAGCGGCGATCGCTTCATCTTCATGCGAAGATTCCGCATCTTCAAGCGGCGACTCGTCTTCGGGCCTGACGAAGCCGCGCTCGATGCGGAGCGCGCCGGAAGGATCGAGACTGACGAAGACCCCGGCGCGGGTGATTTCTTCCGGCGGAAACTGGAACGGACGTTCATCGACCGCTTCGATCGCGGCTTCGAGCTCGCCGAGCTGCTTGTCGACGTCATCTGAAAGTTCCTCGGCGCTCTCATATTGCGCCTGCAGGGCGTCGAACTCGGCTTTGAGTGTCTCGTAGGATTGCTGCTCCTCTTCTGAGAGCGACGTCCGCTCGCCCTCGATGCGGCGAAGGCCGAAAGTGTGGCCATAGGGGAAGTCGGCAGCGGCCTCGACCCATTTCCAGCCCTCGTCGCGGAGTTCCTCGGCGCTCAATTCAAGCTTCGCAGCGACGAGGCGATTGAGGAGCCCCGCATCCTGCAGCCAACCTTCGTCCGCGTCGGCAAAGAGATCCTTGAGCACGACGCCGCCGGCCGCTTCATAGGCTTCGACGCCGACGAACCGCGCCCGCTTGTCGGCGGCGCGGACCGCGCCCTCGGTCAGCATGCGGCGGATGTGATAGGGCTCGCGATTATAGCCGTTCTTCAGCGCCTCCCAGATTTGCGACTGCCGCTGTTGGTCGCCGTTCACCGTAAACGCCATCAATTGCTCGAGCGTCATCGCGTCGTCGGCGTAAAGATCGAGGAGCGCCGGCGCGACGGCGGCGAGCTTCAACCGTTGCTTGACGACCGCCGGCGTCACGAAGAAGGCGGCGGCGATCTCCTCCTCGCTTCTGCCTTTCTCGCGCAAGGTCTGAAAGGCGCGGAACTGGTCGAGCGGGTGCAATGGCGCACGCTGGATGTTTTCGGCTAGGCTGTCTTCCTCGGCGAGCCCCTTGTCACGGATGACGCACGGTATCGGCGCGTCGGTCGCAAGGCGCTTCTGCTTCACGAGCAGCTGCAGCGCGCGCAAACGCCTTCCGCCTGCCGGAACTTCATAAACGCCGGTCTCAAAGCCCGCCTCGTCAAGCACGGCGCGAACGGTCAGCCCCTGCAGGAGCGTCCGACGCGCGATGTCTTCCGCGAGTTCCTCGATCGAAACGCCCGCCTTCACCTGACGGACATTCGCTTGAGAGAGAAGAAGTTTGTTGAGCGGTATATCCCGCGAAACGCTGAGCGCGAGGGTCGCGGCGGTATTCGCCTTCGCTTTGGGTTTAGCCATGGGTGACTCTCCATGACGGGCCGGATGAAAGACTCTCTTTCAACCTCGAAAACCCGTCACGAGAGACACCGCCCGACTCTCACCTGAGAGCCGGACGGGATTCGGATTGGAAACGTCCGATTGGCCGCGCCGATTACGCGGCGAGGCCGAGGAGCTTTTTCGCGCGGCCTTCCATGTCGAGGCGCGCGTCCTGATGCGCCTTGCCGCGGGCGACGGCGGTGACGCCTTGCACGAAGTCGAAGACGCTTTGAGGCGGACGGCCTTCCTCGGCGAGGACGGTCTCGATGATGGCCGCAGTCTCGGGCTTAGAGAAGCCGCGTTTCCTCAGAAACTCGTTGCGGTCGTCGTCATTGCGGGCGACGATCTTTTCGCGCGCTGACTTTATACCGTTGATGAAGGGCATGGGCG
>DNZB01000165.1 GCA_003506635.1 Parvularcula sp. | reverse complement strand
ATGCCGACGATCGCCGCCAGCGCCGCGCCGGCGGCCATCGTCGGCATCTTCAAACTGCCGCAGCCGCCGGCGGACGCCATCGCGTTCGCCGCGAAAGCCGGCCTCGCCATTCTCGGCTTTGCATCCGCCGCGCAATTGCGCGTCAGCCGGCTGGCGCGGCGCTGCCCGTCCTCGTTCCGCCTCACCTTCGGCGGCGCGCCCCTGCTCGCGGGGGCTGCGCTGGCGGTCGAGCCGGCGGCCCGGATCGCGCTTGTCGGCCGCAACGGGTCCGGAAAATCGACGCTTCTGAAAATCGCGGCGGGGATCGGCGAGGCGGACAACGGCGCGCGCTTCGTCGATCCCTCGGCGAGCGTCGCCTATCTGCCGCAGGAACCCGATTTCGGCGCCTTCGACACTGTCGGCGCGTTCGTCGAAGCCGGCCTGCCGCCCGCCGGCGCGCCGACCGATCTGTCACGGCTATACGCCGAACTCGCCGTCGATCCGTCGGCGCGCTGTTCGGCGCTTTCGGGCGGAGAAGCGCGCCGCGCGGCGCTCGCCCGGATTTTCGCCGCCGACCCCGACGTCATCTTGCTCGACGAGCCGACGAACCACCTCGACCTTCCGGCGATCGAGGCGCTTGAAGAGCGTCTTGCATCTTCGCGCGCCGCTTTCGTCCTCATCAGTCACGACCGCCGGTTTCTCGAAAATGCGACGACGCGCACCATCTGGATCGACCGCGGCCAGACGCGGTTTCTCGATCGCGGCTTCAAGGATTTCGAGGCGTGGCGCGACAAGGCGCTCGAGGAAGAGGAAAGCGCCGCGCACAAGCTCGACCGCAAGATCGTCGCGGAGGAACATTGGGTGCGCTATGGCGTCACCGCGCGGCGCAAGCGCAATGTGCGTCGCATGCGCGAGCTCTCCGAATTGCGGACGCAACGCCGCGAGAGGAAGCGCCCCGTCGGAACGGTCGCTTTTTCGGCGAATGAGGCGACGCCGTCCGGCAAGCGCGTCATCATCGCCGACAGGATTTCGAAAGCCTTCGGCGCGCGCGTCGTCGTCGACGGTTTTTCGATCGAGATCGCGCGCGGCGACCGCATCGGCATTGTCGGACCAAACGGCGCCGGCAAGACGACGCTCTTGCGGGCGCTTTGCGGCCTTGACCGGAACGCGCTGGGCCGCGTTCTTGTCGGCGGCGTCGACAGCCGCGCGCTTTCCCCGCGCGCGCGCGCGCGCCGCGTCGCCTATCTGCCGCAGACGCGCGAGGCCGCCTGGGCGATCACCGCCGAGGCTGTCGTCGCGCTCGGACGGTTCGCTTACGGCGGCGTCTCGCGCCTTGGCGACGAAGACAGCGCCGCCGTCGATCGCGCGCTTGCAGCGACGCAAGCGCTCGCGTTCCGCGCCCGGGCGATGCCGACGCTTTCCGGCGGGGAACAGGCGCGGGCGCACCTTGCCCGCGCGCTCTGCGCCGAGACGCCGATCCTTCTGGCCGACGAACCGACGGCGGCGCTCGACCCGAAGCATCAGCGGGCGATCTTGCGCGCCTTGCGCGCCAAAGCAGACGGCGGCGCGATCGTCATCGCGGCGCTGCATGACCTGCGCGCTGCGGAGCGCTGGTCGACGCGCGTCATCGTGATGGAGGGCGGGCGCATCGCCGTCGACGACAGGCCAGAACGCGCCTTGACCCCGTCGCTGGTCGAAGCGGTGTTCGGACTTGCGGCGACGGATTATTGAGCGCCGGCGCTTTTCGCCTTTTCCCAGAGGACTTCCCGAACGCCGGCGCCGCGCGCCTCGACGCGTGCGGCGATGAATAGGAAGTCCGACAGCCGGTTGAGATAGGCGATGGCGTATTCGCCGCCGCCTTCATTCGCGAAAAACGCGACGGCGGCGCGTTCGGCGCGGCGGCAGACGGTGCGTGCGAGGTGAAGGCTCGCCAGCAGGGGCGAGCCGCCCGGCAGGACGAATTCCTTCAAAGGCGGCAGGTCGGCGTTAAGCGCGGCGGCCGCCGCATCGACGCGCGCGACATGCCCGGCGGTCAACACGGGCGCGCCCGGAAAACACAGCGCGCCGCCGAAATCGAAAAGGTCGTGCTGGGCGAGCGACAGCGTCTGCGCGACCTGCGCGCCCGGCGCTGCGGCGATCACGGCGCCGATGAACGCGTTCAGCTCATCGACATCGCCAAGCAACGCGACGCGGTGGTCGGTTTTCGAAACGCGCGTCCCGTCGCCGAGCGATGTCTCGCCCCGGTCGCCGCCGCGCGTGACGATGCGATTGAGACGGTCTGCGATGACAGCCCCTCCTTACTTCACCCCGTGCATGCCCTTCTTGAGCAAGGGCCATAGCACCATCAGAACGACGCCGAGACCGACGCCCCAAAGGCCGATCTGCTGGAAGACGCCGAGATAGGTCTCGAGGGAAACCTGCGGGTTCAATACCTCGCCGCCGACCGTCTCGGTCGAAGCGAGCTGCGCGACGATGCCGCCGACATATTGCGCCATCGCGGACGACAGGAACCATACGCCCATCATCATGCCGACAAGCTTCGTGATCGAGAGCTTGGTGATCATCGAAAGACCGACCGGCGACAGGCAAAGTTCCGCGACGGAATGGATGAAATAAGCGAGCGCCAGCCAGAACAGCGGCACGAGGAACCGCTCGTCATGGAATTGCGAGCCGAAGACGAGGACGAGGAAGCCGACCCCGACGAGGATGAGGCCGATCGCGAATTTCAGCGGCACCGAAGGCTCGAGGCCCCGCTTGCCGAGCCAGCCCCACATCACCGAGAAGATCGGCGCGAAGATGACGATGAACAGCGGGTTGAAGATCTGCACCTGCCCCGCCGGCATCGTGTAGACGCCCATGATGTTGAGATCGGTGTTGCGGTCTGCGAACA
>DNZB01000170.1:8156-9599 GCA_003506635.1 Parvularcula sp. | reverse complement strand
CGGCAAATCCGTACTTTGCGGCTGGAACCCGCGGAAAAGGCCGAAAATTCGCGGAGCGACCAAGCCCAAAAGCGCCTTTTTCAGCGCCTCAGGGCTTCGGCAGCAGGCATACCTGTCCGCGCCGCCATGGCGACCGATAGGTCGGCTTGCCCGTGCGCGCGATCGGCTCACGATTGGCTGCGCGCCGGGCGTCGTGAATGATCATCAGCCCTCGGCTCATTCGCGGCGCCCTCCTTCAGGGCGTAAAGGAGGCGGGGATCGGTCGCGGCGGCTTTCACCTTCGCGCATCAGGGCGGGTGATGCTCGATCGAAACCAGGGTCTCTATCGATGAATGGCGCCGCAGGAAATCGACCCTCGATCCGCCGGAGCCCCATTTGAGAACGCGCCCTGGCCGCAGCGCGATGAGAGCCGCCTTGATCGCGCATATTCGGCCCGGTCCATGTAAACGCCCAAAGTCAGCCCATGAAAAAAAAGCGCCCCGGAGGATCGGGGCGCTTTTCCGAACTTCGGTCGCAAAGCGCCTAGCGCTTCGAGAACTGGAACGAGCGGCGGGCTTTCTTACGGCCGTATTTCTTGCGCTCGACCGCGCGGCTGTCGCGCGTGAGGAAGCCGCCGGCCTTCAAGACGCCGCGCAGGCCCGGCTCATAGAATGTCAAAGCGCGCGCAATGCCATGGCGAACGGCGCCGGCCTGGCCCGAAGGGCCGGAACCGGAAACCGTGCAATAGACGTCGAACTGGCCGTTTCGGTCGGCGGCGACGAGCGGCTGCTTGATGATCATCTGCAGGACCGGGCGACCGAAATAATCGGCGTGGTCCTTTTCATTGACGATGATCTTGCCCTTGCCGGGCTTGATCCAGACGCGCGCGACGGCGGTCTTGCGCTTGCCGGTCGCGTAGGAACGGCCCTGGCTGTCGATCTTCGGCTCACGGACGATCACTTCAGCGACGAGGCCAGCCTCGGCGGCGACCGATTTCAGGTCTTCAAATGACGTGGCGCTCATGGCTTAGGCGTCCCTGTGGTTCTTGCCGTTCAAAGCGGCGACGTCGAGTTTCTGCGGGCTTTGCGCGGCGTGCGGATGCTCCGCGCCGGCGTAGATCTTGAGGTTCGTCATCTGCCCGCGTGCGAGCGGGCTGTCCTTCGGCATCATCCGGCGGACGGCGTTTTCAAGGACGCGCTCCGGGTGTTTGCCGTCGAGAATCTCCTCGGCCCGGCGCTCCTTGATGCCGCCCGGAAAGCCGGTGTGCCAGAAGAACTTGTGCTGCTTGCGCTTGTCGCCGGTGAGCGCGACCTTGGCCGCGTTGACGACGATGACGTTGTCGCCGCAATCGACATGGGGCGTGTACATCGGCTTGTGCTTGCCCCTCAGGCGCATGGCGATGATGGAGGCGAGGCGCCCGACGACGAGGCCGTCGGCGTCGATCAGCACCCATTTCTTGTCGAC
>DNZB01000170.1:577-7886 GCA_003506635.1 Parvularcula sp. | reverse complement strand
TCCGCGGCCTTGGCGGAATAGGTTTTCATGGGCCGGTTCCTTCGGTCAAAAGAAGGCCGGGTTGGGCGGCTTGCGCTCCGTCCCGGCCATTTCGGTAGCGGCGGATAGCCCGGCTTTTCGCTTTCGTCAATCAACTGCGCCGGTTATAGCGGAAAAACATGCATTTTTCTGATGTGGTATCTGGCTACCTGCTTGTCAGATACGCCTGATGGCCGCCGGCGTTTTCTGCTATCTGCCCGCAAGATCCGGGAGTCCCCATGCGCCTTGCCGTCCCCCTCGCCCTNNCTTGGCGGAATAGGTTTTCATGGGCCGGTTCCTTCGGTCAAAAGAAGGCCGGGTTGGGCGGCTTGCGCTCCGTACCGGCCATTTCGGTGGCGGCGGATAGCCCGGCTTTTCGCTTTCGTCAATCGACTGCGCCGGTTATAGCGGAAAAACATGCGTTTTCCTGATGTGGTATCTGGATACCTGTCCGTCAGATACGCCTGATGGCCGCCGGCGTTTTCTGCTATCTGCCCGCAAGATCCGGGAGTCCCCATGCGCCTTGCCGTCCCCCTCGCCCTTGCCGCCCTCATCACCGCTTGTGAGCGCAAGCCGGAAGAACCGATCGCCGTTCCTGAGGCGCCGGCGGCGGCGGCGGAGGTCGCCGCGGCGGATTCTTACGGCGCGCCCGGCGCCGGCGTCGCCGATGTCGCGTTCTGGTCGCATCCGTCGGTCGCGTTCGAAAGCCTCCTGATCGCGGCGACGGCGGAGAAGGTGACGGCCTACGCCATCGAGACCGGCGCGGCGGCGTTCGAAATTCCAGGCGGCGCGGGCGAGATCGAGGTCTTTTACGCCGGCGAAGGCGCGGGCGCGAAAGGCTATATTCTGACCGCAAGCGATGAGGCTTATCGTCTTTATACGATCCATAAGGATGGGCGCGGCTTTGATCCGGTCGCTTTGGCGAACGCCGGATCGCCGGCGAAAGTCATCTGCGCCGGCGGCGGAGCGGCGCCTGCGATCTATGAGGCCGCCGGCGGAAAGCTTTCGGCGCGGTCTTTGGCGATTGTCGCGCGCGGCGCCGAACTTGGCGGCCCTCGCGCGATCGCCGACATTGAAGCCGCGATCGGCTGCGATGTCGATCCGCTTACGGATGAAATCGTGACCGTAAGCGGCGACGGCGCGATCCGCCGCGTCGATCCGGCGAGCGGGGCGGTCCTCGGCATCGCCTTGCCGCAAGATCTCGCGCCGTCGGCGTCCAGTCTTGCGGTTTCGCGCAGCGAGGGCGGCGAGGCGCAAGGGCAGGTCGCGCTGCTCGACGGGGCGTCGGGCGCCGTCAGCCTCTTCGACGCGAAGGACGGGCATGCGCTCGGCTCGATCCGCGTCAAGGCGACCTTCGATCTCGCCGCCGTCGAAAGCGCGAGCCGCATTGTCGCCGGATCAGCCAATTACGGCGGCGTTTATCGCGACGGCGCGCTCGCTGTCGTCACGTCGGGCGGCGGCGCGCCGGTCCGGCTCGTCCCGTGGAACGGCGTCATGGGCGCGCTCTCGCTCCCTGTCGGCGCCGCCATCGACCCCCGTGCGCCCGCGGGCGCCGCGCCCGAAGACGCCGTCATTTCAATCGAACTCATCGAGCCGTGAACGAGGTAAAGGCTCGCGCCGAAGACGATCAGCGCCGTCGCCTGATGCGCAAGCCCGAGCGCCAGCGGCGTTGCGGCGACCACCGTCCAGACGCCCAGCAGCGCCTGTAAAGCGACGCACGCGAACACCATCCGCGCGCGCGGGCCAAGCGCGGTCTTGCGCGCCGCGATCATCATCGCGAGCGCCGCGGCGAAGAGCGCATAAGCGCCGAGGCGGTGGTTGAACTGCACGGCGGCCATGCTTTCGAAGAGATCGGAAACGCCCGGCGCGCCGATGAAATAAGCCTCGGGAACAAAGCGCCCCTCCATCAAGGGCCAGGTGTTGTAGACGCGGCCGGCGCGCAGGCCCGCAACGAACGCGCCAAGAATCATCTGCGCGTAAACGCCGATCATCAGTGCGATCGCATAAGGCGCAAGGCGATGGCGCGCGCCCCTCGCGCGCGGCGAAACAAGGTCAAGCGCGATCCAGATCATCGCCGCGAAGAGAACGAGCGCAAGTCCGAGATGCGCAGCGAGCCGGTATTGGCTGACGTCGATGCGCTCTGAAAGACCGCTCGACACCATCCACCAGCCGAGCGCGCCCTGCAGGCCGCCAAGGATGAAAAGACCAAGGAGCCGAAGCCCCAGCGCGCGATCGATCCGCCGCGTCATCGCGAAATAGATCAGCGGCAGAAGAAACGCGAGGCCGATCAGCCGGCCGAGAAAACGGTGCCCCCATTCCCACCAGTAAATCTCCTTGAAGTCGGCGAGCGACATGCCGAGATTGACTTGGGCGTATTCGGGGATCGTCTTGTATTTCTCAAACTCGGCGCGCCAGTCAGCCTCAGACAGCGGCGGAGCCGCGCCCGTGACCGGGCGCCATTCGACGATCGAGAGTCCGGAATCGGTCAACCGCGTCGCGCCGCCGACGACGATCATCAGCGCGAGGAGCGCGCAAATGGCGAACAGCCACAGCGCGACGGCGCGATCGTTCTTGACGGGGACGGCGGTCATCGCGCTTCTTTAGTATATCGGATCGCGCAAGGCGCCTGCGGCGCGCCGTCGCGGAAAGGCGAAGATGAGCCCTCGCATCAAGAAGCTGATCGGCTCGGGCGCGATGCTCGGCGGTCTTTTCGCCTATGTGCTCGGCGCGATCGCGCTCGCCGACGCGATCCCGAAGCACTGGCTGGCGCAGCTTCTTTATTTTGCGGTCGCCGGCATCGCGTGGTCGGCGCCGGCGATCCCGCTCATCAAATGGATGAACGCCGAGCCGAAGCGGCGCCGTTAATTCGGCGGGCCCTGCTGCTGGCCGAGGCCGCCGGCCGGAAGCTGGCCGACATTGCCGAGGAGCTGTTCCCAGAAGCCAAGTTCCTTGCCGCGCGTCGGCGTTTGGCGGGACGCCATTTTGACATCGACGCTGTCGGCAAGTCCGATCTCGTTCACGGCCGCGACCTTGCCGGCCTCGTCGAACTGGAACTCGATGACCGTGCGCGCCGTGACCTTGGGCTTGAAGAACGCCCGGGCGGCGTCGAGGCTGTAAAGATAATACCAGCGGTTACGGTCGAACGTCCCGATCATCGACGGCTCGCCATATTTGGCGAGGACGCTTTCCTTGGTGTCGACGCCGGTCTTGGCCGTCAACTCCGTTTCGCCGCGTTCAAGCACATAGCCGTGCGCGCTGCGGTAGGAGATGCACCCTTGAAGGCTTGCGAGAACAGCGAGCGAGGCCAGAACGCGACCGAACTTCATGCGACAACCTTGATCTGCCGCCGGCATTGACGAACCGGCTCCACAGGGCGATGGGACGCGCCCATGACCTGGCGCTGGTTTAGAAAAGATCAGACCCAAAGCCAAGCGGAAACCCTCTTTGAGGCTTTGAACGCGGCGGCGCGGTCCCCTGCGCTTTACGCCGCCGCCGGCGCGCCGGACACGATTGAGGGCCGGTTTGAGGTTCTGGGGCTCCATATTTTTCTGGCCTTGCGCCGCCTCAGGCGCGATGCCCCGGCGAGCGACCGGCTGTCGATCGCCCTGCAGGAAATTTTCTTCCGGCGGCTCGATGGCGCGCTCCGCGAGATCGGCGTCGGCGACCTGTCGATCGGCCGCAAGATAAGGGGCCTTGCCGAGGCCTTTTACGGACGCGCCGCCGCATATGAGCGGGCGATGGGCGAAGGGCCGGATGCGCTCGCCGCCGCACTCGCCCGCAATGTCATCGAAAGCGGCGATGCGGGCCGCGCGCGCCTGCTTGCGGAATACGTTTTGAAGGCCGATCTTCGTCTTGCATCCGCACAGGCCGACGGGCTCGTTGACGCGATCAAGGACTTGATGCCGCTCAGTGAAGCGGTCACCGCAAAGAACGGCGATGATCAACGCAGAAAGCCAGATTGAAATCGCCGCGCTGCACCGCGGCGAAAACCGGTTCCATCTGTCGCCGGACGAAGCCGCCCGGCGCGCGATCGCCGAACGGCTTGGCGAGCCTGGCGTCGAAAGCCTTTCGGCCGATTTCACGCTGCGCCCGTTCAGCGGCGGCGTCGATCTCGACTTGCGAATTGACGCGCGGGTGAACAGGGTCTGCGTCGCGAGCCTTGAACCGCTGACCGAAACGGTGCGCGAGCATTACGCCGTCCGGTTTGAACGCGATTTTGTCGAACCCGGCCCGGAAGCGGATGACAGCGACGCAGCCTCGCGCGAGCCGCTGGAGGGCGACACGCTCGACCTCGCCGAAATCCTGATTCAGCATCTCGCCATCTCGCTCGACCCTTATCCGCGCAAAGAGGGCGCAAAGAGCCTTGCGGAGACTTATCGCGATCCTGTGAACCCTTCGCCCTTTTCAGGGCTTAAGGGCCTTGTTGACGGTGACGCCTGAACAAACCCATAAGCCCTCAGCAGATCCCGCCGCGCGCGAGGGAGCCGATCGCCGTGACCGCCACGACCCCGGAGAAGCGTCCGATTTCGATCGGCGTTGACGCCATGGGAACCGACCAGGGGCCTGCCGCGCTTGTTGAAGGCGCGGCGCGCGCGCTTTCTTCCGGCGCGAATGCGGCGATCACCTTTTTCGGCGACGAAAGCGTGTTGCGGCCGCTGATCGCGCAGCACGCGGTACTTGCTTCGGCTGACGTCGAACACTGCGCGGCGAGCGTCGCCATGACCGACAAGCCGATGCATGTGCTGCGCCGCGGGCGCGACACTTCGATGTGGAAAGCGATCGAAGCGCAAAAAGACGGCCGCGTGCGCGCTGTCGTCTCCGGCGGAAACACCGGCGCGCTGATGGCGGTGTCGCGCATGCAGCTCGGCATGATCGACGGCGTCGATCGCCCGGCGGTGACGGCGCTCTGGCCGACGCCGCGCGGGCGCGTCGTCGTTCTGGACGTCGGCGCCAATGTCGAGGCGAACGAGAAAGAGCTTGTGACCTTCGCGATCATGGGCGAGGCGTTTTTCCGGGCGCTGACGGGCAAGGCGAAACCCAGCGTCGGGCTTCTCAATGTCGGCGCGGAGGAGTTGAAAGGCCACGATCTGATCCGCAACGCCGCAAGGACGCTGCGCGAGGCCGATCCTGACATGGCTTTTATCGGCTTTGTCGAAGGCAATGATATTTCAAAAGGCTCAGCCGACGTCGTCGTCACTGACGGATTCACCGGCAATATCGCGCTGAAATCGGCCGAGGGCGCGGCGCGCCTCGTAGGCGGCTGGATCAAGGAGGCGCTGACAGCATCGCCGCTCGCAAAGCTCGGCTCTCTCTTGATGATCGGCGATTTGAAAAAGCTGAAGGAGAAGATCGACCCGTCGTCCGTCAACGGCGGCGTCTTTCTCGGCGTCAACGGCGTCGTCGTCAAAAGTCACGGCGGCGCCGACGCGAAAGGCGTTGCAAGCGCGGTTTCCATGGCGGCCACGCTTGTCGGCAAGGGCTTTCGCCGCGAAGTTTCGGAAACCCTGGCGCTGGTGCGCGCGCGCGCAGAAATGACGCCGCCGGCCGGCGCGATCAAGGCCGCAGAATGACCCTCAAGGCTGTCGTCACCGGTTGCGGGTCTTATTTGCCGGCGGATGTCATGACCAATCATGACCTTGCCGCGATCGTTGAGACCAATGACGAGTGGATCCGCGAGCGCACCGGCATCCGCGAGCGCCACATCGCCGCCGACGGCGAGCGCACCTCGGACCTCGCAGCCGCCGCCGCCGGAAAAGCGCTCGCCGACGCCGGCCGTACAGCCGCAGACATCGACCTCATCATTGTCGCGACGACGACGCCCGATCTCACCTTCCCTGCGACCGCTGCGATCGTGCAGGCGAAAATCGGCGCGCCGGCGGGAACCGCTTTCGACATCCAGGCCGTCTGCACCGGATTCGTTTACGCCATCGCGACAGCTGAAAAGTTTCTGGTCTCCGGCCAGCATCGCTGCGCGCTTGTTATCGGCGCGGAGACGTTTTCCCGCATTCTCGACTGGAAAGATCGCGCGACTTGCGTCCTCTTCGGCGACGGCGCCGGCGCTTTCGTCGTCGAGGCGATGGACGAAAAGACGGCCAACGGACGCGGCGTCATGGGGTCGTTCCTGCGCTGCGACGGCACGCTCGTCGATCTCCTTTATGTCGACGGCGGCGTTTCCTCGACGCAGACGACCGGCCATGTGCGCATGCAGGGCAACAAGGTCTTTCGCGAAGCTGTTGAGCGAATCTCGGCCGCGATGGTCGCGGTCGCCGAGCAGGCGAAGGTCGATCCGCGCGCGATCGACTGGTTCGTGCCGCATCAGGCGAATGAGCGAATCATTCAGGGCGTCGTGAAGAAACTTCATCTGCGTCCCGATCAGGTCATTTCTACGATCGCGCGGCATGGCAACACGTCAGCCGCCTCGATCCCTCTCGCCTATTGCGAGGGCGTTGCCGACGGGCGCATCAAGAAAGGCGATCTCGTCATGCTCGAAGGCATGGGCGGCGGACTTACCTGGGGCGCGGCGCTGTTCCGGGCCTGAAGGTCGTCGCGGCGCGAACAAATCAGGAAATTCAACCGGTTATTGACCCGGCGTGCCGCCGGGGCCTAAGGTCGAAAGCGATCCGCAGCAAGGCGAGGCGCTGATGACAGAAGGAACCCTGACCCGGGCGGACCTGACCGACGCCGTTTTCACTGCGCTCGGAATTTCGCGGAACGAATCCGGCGAATATGTCGAACGCATACTGGAAGAAATCATTCATGCGCTCGAACAGGGCGATACGGTGAAAATCTCCTCCTTCGGCACCTTCTCCGTGCGGCGGAAAAAGCTCCGCATGGGAAGAAACCCGAAAACCGGAGAAGAAGTGCCGATCACGCCGCGGCGCGTCGTCACCTTTCGCGCCTCGCATGTCCTGAAGGACCAGATCAACACCGCGCTGACGAATCGCAGCGCGGCGGCGGAGTAGCAGACAGGACAAGATGGCGCTCGCCAAATCCCAGGACGCATTCCGGACGATCAGCGAAGCCTCGCTGGAGCTTGACGTTCCCCAGCATGTCCTGCGGCACTGGGAAGACTCCTTCGGCCAGATCCGGCCAATGCGCCGCGCCGGCGGACGGCGTTATTACCGCCCTGTCGATCTCGACGTTTTGCGCGGCGTGCGCGCGCTCCTTTACGACGCGCGCTATTCGACGCGCGGCGTTCAGAAAATATTTCGCGATCACGGCGTCAAGTATGTCGCCGAGCTCGGACGCCTCGCCGCCGCCGGCCAGGCGCTCAACATCGCGCCGGTCGTGC